>JANQMK010000311.1 GCA_028280085.1 Pseudomonadales bacterium | reverse complement strand
ATCGAAAAATTATTATCGCCGGCGGCGGCAATATTGGCGAGCGACTGGCAGAAGCGGTAGAAACACGTTTTCAAGTTAAATTAATTGATCGATAAGGGTGTTCTAAACGGCGCAGCTCACTCATAACGGCACGTATGTTATTGTTGGCGGCAATAAAGAATACTTCGTCGTCCGCTTCAATTACCGTGGAACCCTCAGGCGTGATAGGACGATCACGACGAAAGATAGCGGCCACTCGGGTATCGACTGACGGCATATGCTGTTTTAAATAACGGATTTCTTGTCCGACAAGAAGACCGCCATAGTAGGCTTTAACCGCTACTAATTGAACTTTGCCGTCGGCAAAGTCGAGTACTTGGAGAGCGCCAGGGTGTTCGATAAGACGCCGAATATAGTTGGTCACCAATTGTTCTGGACTGATCAACACGTCGATCGGTATAGAGTCATCTGAGAATAGGCGATTTTTTATCAGATACTGGGTTGCTCGAATACGGCCGATCTTGGTCGGTGTGCGAAATAGGGTATAAGCGACTTGGCAAGCAACCATATTAATCTCATCGCTATTTGTAACGGCAATTAACATATCGGCATCCTCTGCCCCTGCCCGCCTTAAGATATTGGGATGGGATGCGTGACCAGTAACCGTACGAATGTCGAGCCTATCTTGCAATTCCCTTAGCTTGACGGTATCGGTATCAATAACTGTAATATCATTTGCTTCGCTCGCCAGATTTTCTGCCAGTGAGCTGCCAACTTGCCCTGCTCCCAATATAATAATTTTCATATAATTCGTCAGATAATCTTTTTGTTTGGGTTAATCTTAGGGTTGTGCGGTTACGTCACTATTTTTCGTAGACGAGCACAGTAAAAACCATCGTGTCCTAGCGCTTGCGGTAACAGCTGACGACCAAACTCCGTTGCCAGCCCCCAGTCTGCATTAATAACTTCCACCTCTGCATCTTTAGTGGCAGCGATAAATGCGCTAATGACCTGATCGTTTTCTTCTGCAAGTATGGAACAAGTAGCATAGACCAATATGCCATGACATTTTAGCGTTTTCCATAAACTGTTTAATAGTGACATTTGTAGGGTTGATAGCTGGTTAATATCAGTTGCGCGGCGCAATAACTTGATATCAGGATGGCGCCTGATAACGCCGGTGGCAGAACAGGGTACATCCAATAGAATGCGGTCGAAAGACTCCCCATTCCACCAGCCATTGAGTATGCTAGCATCATGGCAAATGACTGTAGCCTCTAGCTTGAGACGTTGCAAATTCTCCTCTATTTTATTTAAGCGCTGACTATCTAAATCTACCGCCACCACTGAGGCTAAATTGGGTTCCGATTCAAGTATATGACAAGTTTTTCCTCCCGGGGCGGCACAGGCGTCTAACACTCGTTGTTGTTGCTTTAAATCCAGCAACGGCGTAGTCAATTGTGGCGCTTCATCTTGTACGCTGACATGGCCTTCGTAGAAGCCTGGTAATCGGCCGACATCTATCGGTTGGTCTAGCTGAATGCCGACTGCGCTGTAATGACAGGCTTTGGCTGGGATATTGTGGCTAGCAAGCGTTTCTAAGTAGTCACGCTGACTGGTAATCCGCTGGTTCACCCGTAGTGTCATGGGGGCGTTCTGGTTGTTGGCGTCAAATATGTGCTCGGCTTGTTGCGGCCAATGCTGATGAATTAGGTCGGTTAACCATTGTGGATGTGAAGATAGATAGAGCGGATGGCGAGAAAACTGGTGATCGATATTCTCTTTTTGCCGCACAAAACTTCTAAGAACTCCGTTCACTAGGCCTTTCGCCCAAGGCTTGTTTAGTGCTTTAGTGGCGGCAACCGTTTCTTTGACTGCGGCGTGGTCGGGTATGCGCATGAAGTTTATTTGGTAGAGTCCAATAAGCAGTAGCGCTTGTATATCCGTATCTTTAGATTTTAGTGGTTTCTGCAACAGATGCTGTGTATAAAAATCTAAACGTGTTTGCCAGCGCAGCGTGCCGTAGCATAATTCTTGTAGTAAACCGCGATCCCGTTGATTAACTCGATCTAATTCTTTCGGTAATAATGTACTGAGAGAGGCTTTCCTATTAAGGATAGTACCGACAATTTTGGCGGCTACGGCTCGAGTATTCATGGGCATTATCGACAGTTGTGCCATCAAACCCTATGTTAGGTAAAACGGCTGCCTACAGAAAATAATTTTTTATGTACCTCGGAATTTAACAGCGCTTGCACGGGCATCGCTTTTTTACCGGGTAATTGTAACTGTGTGATTGCAAGTGTTCCTTGCCCGCAAGAAACCATAATAGCATTTTTAGACACGTCGGTAATTTCACCGGCATTACCGTGGGTATCATCAGGAAGGCTATTAGCAGACCATATTTTTACGCGTTCTTTGCCTAATGTTGTATAGGCTATTGGGTAGGGATTAAAAGATCGTATTTTGCGCTCGACAGTGTTCGCACTATCGAGCCAATTGATGGCGGCCTCTGCTTTACTCAGTTTTTCCGCATAGGTTGCAGCCTGGTGATCTTGTTGTTCGGCTTTACATGTACCTGATTCAATTTGGGTAATGACTTCGGCGAGTGCATTTGCACCAAGACGGGCAATTTTGTCATGCAATGTGGCAGCAGTATCGTTTGCATCAATGGTACATTTTGCTTTATATAGCATGTCGCCGGTGTCTAGCCCTTTGTCCATTTGCATGATGGTGACACCGGTTTCATGATCACCCGCTTCTAATGCCCGTTGAATAGGAGCGGCTCCTCGCCAGCGAGGTAGTAATGAAGCGTGCACATTGATGCACCCATAACGGGGAATATCGAGTACTTCCTGTGGCAGGATCAGGCCATATGCCACTACGATAAATAAGTCTGGCTTAAGCGCGGCAAACTCCTGCTGTGATGAAGACGTCTTTAAGGTTTCTGGTTGATAAACGGGAATGTTGTGTCGCTCGGCCAAGCATTTGACTGGGCTGGGTGTTATCTTTTTGCCTCTTCCAGCTTGTCTGTCGGGTTGAGTATAAACTGCCAGTAAATCGCGACTATCTAACAGAGACGCCAAATGCTGAGCGGCAAATTCTGGTGTGCCGGCAAATACTAATCGAAGCGTTTCATTTGTTTGCTTGTCTTTAATCTGCATGACAAGTTGACCGTCCACATAAGAGGATTACTAATAGTTAGGGCGAACTACTGATTTTTATGTTGCTTCTCGAGTTTTTTTCGAATGCGTTGGCGCTTGAGAGAAGATAAGTAGTCCACGAATAATTTGCCATTGAGATGATCTTTTTCATGCTGGATGCACACGGCCAGTAGGCTATCGGGCTGCATTTCGAAAGCATTACCTGCTTGGTCCAGTGCCTTGACAATAATATTTTCTGGTCTTTTTACCGTCTCGTAAAATCCGGGCACGGATAGACAGCCTTCGTCATGCTCTCGTAAGTTGTCGTCCAATACGGTAATTTCGGGGTTAATAAATACCAAGGGTTGGTTTTTTTCTTCTGACACATCGATCACGATGATTTGTTTGTGTACATTGACCTGAGTGGCGGCGAGGCCAATACCCGGCGCATCATACATGGTTTCGAACATGTCCTCGACTAAGGCTCTAATTGAGTCATCTACTTCGGTGACAGGCGCAGCAATTTTGCGTAGTCTCGGGTCTGGAAATTCAAGAATGTTCAGTATGGCCATGGGTAAATGTGATCAAGTTCGATTCTATCCACTAGCTCTGTTGGTAATATATTAAACAGCGGACTTTTCGGATAGTTAAACCTATTAAAAACAGAGGTATAGTTGGTGCCGCGTGCTATATTATACATGAAGTACTGGTCTAACAGAGTAGCGTTAGGCCGTAAATCTAGTTAAAACTTAGCTAATTAGCTAATAAGTATGCACTTCTTCAAGGCAAGCTTAACAGCTGGTCAATATAAATAAAGGAAATCTTTTAATGAAGAGATCATTGCTATTTTTCTTTTTGTGCTGTTTTAGCCTGGTATGCCTGTCAGAAGAGCCATCTTTAAAAAGCAATCACCCAGATAATTATGCCGTCAGGCGTGGAGATACACTTTGGGGTATAGCACAAAAGTTTCTTAATAACCCTTGGTTATGGCCAGAAATCTGGCATGTTAATCCCGATATCGAGAATCCACACCTGATTTATCCTGGCGATATTATTAAGTTAATTTACATTAACGGCAAACCCAAGCTGATTGTTGACTATCCAAGGGACGTTAAGCTATCGCCCTCTATTCGGGTTGAGCCGTTAGATGAGGCCATCCCTGCTATTCCACTGGACGCTATAGCGGCGTTTTTATCCGAGAGTCGGGTTGTCAGTGAAGAGGAATATGAAGAGGCGGCTTATGTGGTAGCCGGCGGGTCTGGTCACCTTATATTGGGTGCTGGTGATAGGCTATATGCTCGAGGCAAACTCGATCCAGAAGTTGCGATCTACGGTATTTATCGCAAAGGCGATGTTTACATTGATCCTGAATCGAAGGAAATTTTGGGTTATCAAGCCATGGACATTGGGTCAGGCAAAGTGGTTGCTAACCAAGACGATATTAATACGCTAGCCGTGACAAGAACAACACAAGAAGTGCGCATTGCTGACCGCCTGCTGCCAAACAAAGAGCACAAGATCAATTCTACCTTTTATCCCAGTGCGCCAGCTGAAGATATAAACGGCCTTATTTTGGCTGTAGAGGGCGGAGTAACACAAATTGGGAATATGGATATTGTCGGTATCAACAGAGGTCTGAGAGATAATTTAGAAGTAGGCAACATTTTGGCTGTTTACAAAAAGGGCTTGCTGGTACGCGATAGAGTGGCAGGGGGTAAGGTTCGTCTGCCAGAAGAGCGGGCTGGCTTGGTGATGGTGTTTAGAACATTTGAAAAAATGAGTTATGCTATCGTGCTCAATGCCAATAGGCCTATAGCTGTGTTGGATACCGTGAAAAATCCCTAGGAATTTTTAGCAATCAATAGCTGCAACATCAGGCCGAAAAAAGCTGATTTTTTGCCGAAAGAAAAGCTACAATAGGCGTTTTCCAAATTGATAAAGGGAGTTCAAACTCCCTTTTTTGTGTATTTCGGCAGTTGTTATGAGTGACAGCAGTTTTTATCCTGAGCAAGGCCTATCTTGGTGGCTGGCATTGCAACGCTTGCCTCATGTTGGTCCCGTCACCGCCAACAAGCTATTAGCTCGATTCCATACACCAGATGCTGTATTTGCGCCGGAAAACTATGGTGTTTTACAACGCAATCTTGCGCCAGATACGTTGCGTTGCATTGAAGACTACAGCGTTAATCGAGAAGCGAGCACTCTGGGTCGGTTAGTTTATCGTGATCTAGCTTGGCTGGAGAATAGCAATGTAAAGGTGATAACACAGCATTGCCGAGCGTATCCTGAGTTACTCAAGCAAATATATGATCCCCCGCCCTTTTTGTTTGTGCTCGGCAATCCGGAGCTTCTATCTCGGCCGCAACTGGCTATTGTAGGCAGTAGGAATCCAACTATTAATGGTCGTGGACATGCCTTTAGTTTTGCCGGAGACTTGAGTCGGCGCGGTTTCGTCATTACCAGCGGTTTGGCCTTGGGGGTAGATGCGTTAGCTCATCAAGGTACGTTGGCTGCAACTGGAGAAACCATTGCGGTATTAGGCACGTCGATTGACAAAGTCTATCCTCGTAGCCACAAACACTTGCTGCAAGACATTGCTGAGACCGGTGCAGTCGTGTCTGAATTTCCCCTCAATACGGGGCCTCGGAAACAGCATTTTCCGCGACGGAACCGCCTAATCAGTGGTTTGAGCGCGGGAGTGTTGGTCATCGAAGCGGCCCTAAAGAGCGGTTCATTGATTACCGCTAAATACGCACTTGAGCATAACAGAGAAGTCTTTGCTATTCCTGGATCAATTAATAATCCAATGGCCAAGGGGTGCCATGCATTGATTAGACAAGGCGCCAAGTTAGTTGAATGTGCTGAGCATGTCGAAGAAGAACTAACGTGGTTAATAGCCGATGTAGTGTCAACGTCCGATGCGAGTAACGTTCACGACAACAGTAATACCAACACAAATATCAGTAGCAATGGCAATAATAATACCGTTGTAAAAGGCGCAGATCGTGAGCGAAGTAAAACTGGCGAGCTGTTGGTAGAACAATTTACAATTGATGAAAATAGGCTCATTCGGTGTATCGGTGGTGAATCTGCTACCATTGATCAGCTTGTTGATCAAACAGGTATGGCGGCGGCGGTGGTTTCATCCAGTTTAATGATGCTTGAGTTAAAGGGAGTCGTTGCTAGTGAATTCGGTCGTTATCAGGTAATTGACCGAGCAAAATTGGCTGAATTTTCTTTGGTAAATTAAATCACTCGGTCTCGCCATTCTCCTAGCCAGAACTCAACCGGTTTTGCTGGTCTAAGCCCGCTGATTATCTATTCATTTGGGTCCTGAAAGTGGACTAATACTTGCTCAGGCCATTGTCTTAGGGTATGTTCACTGTCCCACTTTTGAGTTAGTAAGGTTGTGAATTACAATGACCACTCCGTTTGTTGCGATATTAATGGCTTCAGACTAGGACCTTCCGGTGATGGGCGCGAGTTTTGCGGTCTTGGATAAGTTGGGCGTTGCCTATGAGGTCGAAGCAGTTATCGCAAAAGATGCCACCTTGCAGGATAAACTGCAAAAAAATTAATGGGCTTTGATAGTTTGTCTAGTTTTCGTAACTTTAAGATTCGCAGAGCAGCTCAAATCGTACATGCTGGGGGGCTTATTGCCTACCCGACAGAAGCGGTTTGGGGCCTAGGTTGCTCACCTTACAATGGAATGGCCGTACAGCGGTTGTTACAAATAAAAAAAAGGCCAGTTGATAAGGGCTTGATAGTGGTAGCTAGTTCAATTGAACAGGCAAAACCGTTCTTAGGTGCGCTGTCGCCACAATTAATGAATAAACTAGCAAGTTCGTGGCCGGGGCCTATAACATGGTTAGTGCCTAAACATAGTCTCATACCAGAGTGGGTTAGTGGCCAGTATGACAGCGTTGCGGTGAGAGTAAGCGCTCATCCTGTGGTAAAAACATTGTGCGAGTATGCGGGACCAATTATCTCGACCTCTGCAAACGTAAGTGGCAAAGCGCCGGCCCGGCACTTGTTTGAGGTGCAGATGGAGTATAACAGACTCGTGGATTACATCGTACCGGGTTCTGTTGGTGGCGCCGATAAACCAACTATGATAAAAGACTTGCTTACCGATAAAGTCTTAAGGTAGCGCGATTTGCTTTTCGTGTCGCCTTGTTATAGCTAGTATTTTATTTTTCCCTATTATTGAGAGAAATGAGCCTGTGAATAGTGCTGATATCGAGGCAGTAAAATCTTATCTATTGGCTTTGCAAGATAATATTTGTACTGCATTGCAAGAGGAAGATGGTGCCATCACTGTAGTTGAAGATGAGTGGGCGCGACAGGACGGTGGTGGCGGTCGTACCCGTGTGATGAGTGAAGGCGCGGTTATAGAAAAAGGTGGTGTCAACTTTTCCCATGTTTATGGCGACAACCTACCCCCCTCCGCCAGCGTTAATCGGCCTGAGCTTGCCGGGCGTTCTTTTCAGGCGATGGGAGTCTCATTAGTAATACATCCTCGCAATCCTTTTGTACCCACGTCTCATGCTAATGTGCGGCTTTTTGTGGCAGAGAAAGCAGGACAACCGCCAGTGTGGTGGTTTGGCGGCGGCTATGATCTCACGCCTTACTATGGTTTTGAGGAAGATTGTGTTCATTGGCATCAAACGGCAAAAAACGCATGCCAGCCGTTTGGAGAAGATCTTTATCCCAAGTTTAAAAAATGGTGCGATGACTATTTCTATTTACCGCACCGGCAAGAACCACGGGGTATAGGCGGCCTTTTTTTTGATGATTTTAATGAATTGGGTTTTAGCCGTAGTTTTGCGTTGCTGCAGTCTATTGGCGACAGTTACATAAATGCTTATCGACCGTTGGTTGCTCGGCGTAAGGGTTTACCCTACAATGATCTTCAGCGTGAATTTCAAGCTTATCGGCGTGGCCGTTACGTAGAATTTAATCTGGTATATGATCGCGGTACGATTTTCGGTTTGCAATCTGGCGGTAGAACCGAGTCTATCCTAATGTCTTTGCCCCCCCTGGTACGTTGGCAATATAACTGGCAGCCAGCAGCAGATTCGGACGAAGCGAAGTTGTATCGCGACTTTCTCACCTCACGTGACTGGGTTTAAGCAGTGGACAAGTATGCGGTTTTTGGCAACCCTATAGCGCACAGCATGTCGCCGTGGATTCATCAACGATTTGCTGAGCAGACCTCCCAACAGATGACTTATGTCGCGCAGCTGATAAGTGAAGGCGATTTTGCATTGTCGGCCCGCGACTTTTTCTTATGCCAGGGGCAGGGGCTTAATGTTACCGTGCCATTTAAGCTAGATGCGTTTAAATTTGCCGATAGACATACCAACCGCGCTCAACGAGCTGCAGCCGTAAACACGTTAATGTTATGTGAAGATGGTATGATTTTAGGTGACAATACAGATGGTGTTGGTTTAATTAATGATATTACGGTTAACCTGGGTTGGCCGATCGATGGTCGCAGAATATTGTTATTAGGCGCTGGCGGCGCTGTCAGAGGGATACTGGAGCCCCTGTTGCGACAACGGCCCCACCTCGTAGTTATTGCTAATCGAACGGCGGAGAAAGCGAGTAATTTAGCCATTGAATTCGAAGACCTTGGGCCTGTGATTGGCGGCGGTTTTTCGGCGCTAGCGGAAAGGCAGTTTGATTTAATTATTAATGGTACGGCCGCGAGTTTGCAGGGCAATCTACCGCCACTGCCGCCGAGCATTATAGCTGATACCTGTTTCTGTTACGATATGATGTATGGTTCTACCACAACCGTTTTCAATCGTTGGGCATCGACCGCGGGCGCTACCGCTACGGCAGATGGTCTAGGCATGTTAGTTGAGCAGGCGGCTGAAGCATTTTTTCTGTGGCGTAGCATCCGGCCAAATACAGCTGACGTGATTACAGCCCTTCGCATTCAGCTAGCTGCAACCGCGGCGCAGGATAGTGGGGACAGTGGAAATGCGGCGGCAACAGAAAAAAAAGATAACTAGGGCGCCTCTGAAGGATTTCCTCATTATTCAGAGGTGCCCTAGGGAAAAGAAGAATAATTACCGTCTTATCATCACGATGTATGCTGACACTAGGTACCAGCGGAGTTGAGGTATTCATCTTTAAGTTTAACGTAATTTGTTGCGCTGTAACTGAAATAGTCTAATTCAGCCTGGCTTAATGGCCGTACTTTTTTAACCGGTGTGCCAACGTAAAGATGGCCACTTTCAAGCACTTTACCGGGTGTTACCAGGCTGCCCGCACCGATGACAACACAGTCCTCAACAACAGCGCCATCCATAACAATAGCGCCCATGCCTACAAGGATTTGATTGCCAAGAGTACAACCGTGTAATGTTACTTTGTGACCGACGGTACATTCATCCCCGATTGTTAATGGGTAACCGTTAACATTATATGGCCCGGCATGGGTAATGTGTAAGACGCTGCCATCTTGGATGCTGGTGCGCGCGCCGATACGTATTTTGTGCATGTCGCCCCGAACGGAGACGAACGGCCAAACTGAAGAATCATCACCGATAACCACATCGCCAATAATCACAGCCGAGGGGTCAATAAATACACGCTGGCCCAATGTGGGAGAAATGTCCCGGTAGGGGCGGATAACATGGGATGCAGTAGTTGGCTCTATATCAGTCATAAGGCGATGGTCACTCAAACGTGGGGCTATTTATGCCATTTCATTATCTTATCTTGTTTGTCTATTCAAATTGATAGTAAATTGTAGAACTTTTTATTAAATAAGCTAAATCTTAATTAAGCACCATAATTTGAATATTGTAACTAGGGCACCTCTGAATAATGAGGAGGTGCCCTAGTGTTATAATTTGTAACCAGTGCTGTAATGGCTGCAATATTGATGGAAGCTTATCGTCATATGCCTAATTATATTATGTTAAATCATTAACAACCTGTTCTCGGGATGGTTAATGACTGGTACTGGCGAAATCGCGTGAACTAACTGACTAATCGAAAGGTGTTTAATGCCAAACCCATTGCTAGAATCTAACGAGCTACCCCCTTTTAGTACCATTAGACCTGAACATGTTGAACCTGCGCTGAACCAGGTATTGGCGCACAACAGGCAGGAAATCCAAGCATTAACTGAATCGCTGACTGCGCCGACTTGGGATAATTTTATTGCCGTACTAGAACAGCTAAATGATCATTTATCTAAAATCTGGTCGCCTGTTAAACACATGAATGCTGTTGTTAATACAGAAGAGCTGCGGGCGGTCTATAATCAATGCTTACCTGAATTGTCAGAATATTTTACTGAACTGGGACAAGACGAAACGTTATTCCAGGGCTATCGAGCACTTAAAGCGAGTGCCGGCTATGCTTCCCTATCTATTGCACAAAGAACTGCCATAGACCATGCGCTAAGAGACTTTACTTTGTCGGGTATCGCCTTGCACAGTGAAGATAAGAAGCGGTTTGGTCAAATAAAAAAGCGGTTATCCGAACTAACAAGTAAGTTTGCGGAAAATGTGCTTGATGCGACCCAGGCATGGACGAAGCACATATTATCTGTCGACCAGTTGGCTGGGATACCTGACACCGTACTAGCTAATTTTGCCCAGCTAGCGCAGGACCAAGGGCTTGAAGGCTATTTGATTACGCTAGACGCTCCCTCTTATTTACCCGTAATGACTTATGTGGAAGACAGAGAGTTACGTGAAGAAGTCTATCACGCTTTTTCTACGCGCGCGTCAGAGTGTGGCCCCAATGCTGGCAAGTGGGACAATGGGCCAATCATGCATGAGATCCTCAGTTTGCGGCAGCAATTGGCCAAACTGGTTGGCATGCCTAATTATGCCGACTACTCACTGGCAACTAAGATGGCACAAACGTCGGCACAAGTGATTGAGTTTTTAGAAGACCTTGCTAGTAAGTCCTATCCTTCAGCGCAACGTGAGTTTAATGAGCTGAAAGTATTTGCTGAACAAGAGTTGGATATCGTTGACTTGCAGGCGTGGGACATCCATTTCGCCTCGGAAAAACTACAGCAGGCTAAATATCAATTGTCGCAAGAAGCACTGCGCCCTTACTTTCCTATCGATAAGGTTATCACCGGTATGTTCGCAATTGCCGGGCGGCTATTTAATATTGAAGTAGAAGCAATAACTGGATTTGATACGTGGCACGAAGACGTACGTTTCTATCGTATAACGCGTGCAGGTTGTACTATTGCTAAATTTTATCTCGATCCCTTTGCTCGTGCTAACAAGCGTAGTGGCGCGTGGATGGATGAGTGTCGAGTAAAACGCGTGACAGAAAATGGTTTGCAGTTGCCAGTGGCATACTTGGTTTGCAACTTTACTCCACCAACAACGGATACACCTTCGCTACTTACCCATACAGAAGTAACAACATTGTTTCATGAGTTCGGTCACGGCCTCCATCATATGCTAACGAAAATAGAGTTTGCTGATGTTTCTGGTATTAATGGCGTCGCTTGGGATGCGGTTGAGTTGCCCAGTCAGTTTATGGAAAATTGGTGTTGGCAAAAAGAGACGCTGGAATTGATTTCGTCGCATTATCAGACGGGTGAAACCCTACCTGCTCCGCTGTTTGACAAGCTGTTAGCCGCTAAGAATTTTCAATCTAGCATGCATATGGTTCGTCAGTTGGAATTTGCTTTATTTGATTTTCGCTTGCATCGAGAATATGTTGACGCTGAGACTACCGATATTCAAGCACTTTTGGAACAAGTCAGACAACAGGTTGCGGTAGCTATCCCGCCGTCCACTAACCGATTTCAACATGGCTTTACCCATATTTTTTCCGGTGGTTATGCTGCTGGCTACTATAGCTATAAGTGGGCCGAGGTGTTGTCTGCCGATGCCTTTTCTCTATTTGAAGAAAATGGCATCTTTGATAAGACGACGGGCGAAAAATTCCTTATCGAAATACTAGAAAAAGGCGGTTCAGAAGAAGCGATGACGCTGTTTAAAAATTTTAGAGGTCGCGAGCCTAAAGTAGATGCGCTATTGCGCCATTGTGGTATTATTTCATAAATATTGAAACTAGTGTGGTTTAGCAAATCCGAAATACAGGGCGTTATGACAAAAAGAGTGAAACGGTTTATTGCTGGAGCGGTCTGTCCGCAATGCGGCCTGCAAGATAAAATTGTCATGTATGATGAAGGCCATAGTAGCTATAGAGAATGCGTTAGCTGTGGTTTTCGCGAAGAACTTGTCACAACGACTTCGACTGCTGATAAGGCAACTGCAGTGGACATTCAAACAGTCAATATTGTCGGCGTTTCAAATAAAGATGTTTAGATAAAATAGATCAATAGAGCATTGCTTAAACCCGCAATGATAGATTAATTGCCGCGTCATCCGTAAGACAGGGCCATTTCTTTTCAACATCTGACCAGCCTGCTTTTTTGTGGCGTTCTGCGTAGCGTTGAAATGGTTCACTGTCAAAAATGGACTCCCTTTTCATTAAGGTTTCTGCAGTAACATGCACAGCGTCGTCCAATTCATTAGAAAAGGGTTCACCAATGACATGGTGAATAATTAAATTTGAGCAAGTCATGTCGATAGGCACGAGTGGTATACCAGCCTTTGGTATAAAGCGGTCGTTAATTTCTTCAATAAGACGGTGCGCAAGATAGGCTTCGGCCATAAGCTCATCCAGACCACTATGGTTAGAAATAAGCTCTGGTGGCTTTAAAAAGTATTCTTTGGCAAGCTCAATAAACGGTTGAGAGTAACTGCTAAGTCCTGCTTCAGTGGTAACACCTTCTACCGCGTCTAGCATGTCGGGCACGTGTTCAATATATTTTATAACGAAATCCTTTAAGATATCTATTGTATCCTCTTCGGGCAATTCAATGGCGCTGTGTAGTTTATCAATTTGAAGACAGAGTAATTTTTCTAGGTGTTTTGTTTGGTGTTCACTAATGACGGCTTGAGCGATGGCTTCACGAATTCTTTTAGTGCTCATGACGCTCCTCTATGATAAAGATAAGTGATGCAACTAGAGTGTTGCTAACTATGGCTCTAACTATCGATTGGCAAAGCCATCTGGGCAATGTAAATTATCGCGCTAATGAGGATAATGGGGAATTGCTCTGTGGTGATTAGCCAGTGTTATCTAATTCATTTTTTCTTGTAAATGTATCAGGTTCTATCATCAAGCATTTGATACAAAAAGCAGTCACCTTGCGACTGTCCACAGCTCAGTATAGCCATAAGTTTACATTTGAGAAGTTTCTAGCGTGATATTGCTATCATGGAGTAGAGCTATGGCTAAACGGTTGTAATTATAGAGTGGCTGCATATTAATCTATTGATTCATTTTTTTTATCAATTGATGTGATAGTAGCTAGTGCGACGTCTGTTTTTAGATAAAAGCAGCGGCCATCCATTCTCGGGCAGGTCAATACGAAAATGATTCCCTTTACTCCTCGTTGATATTAGTTAGACGAATAAACCTGTTTGATATATGGCCAAGTTATGCTAGAAAACACGTCACTTGCAATGAGCGGTAAACATTGGGGTAAGCATGAAGATTGTCTAAAAAAATTAGTTCAAATTTCTTCATCATGTAGTTTTAAAAAAAGTCATCATGTATAATCCGCGGCAATTTGTCGCACCCAATTTCGGTGCCTGCCACTAGTTAGTAGCCAATAGTCAAAATTTGTATCGCACAAGATCTTAGGATGTAACAATCTTAGGATGTAACAAAGAGACAATTGAGATCTACGTGATATTTAAATGGAGCTACCACTGGTGGTAGATTGATTGGTAGCTTAGGGTAGTGAGTGATAGTCGTTTAATTAAATAGTCGTTTAAAAGCGTTAAACAGCTGGCTTACTAGTGGGTGTCTTGACAAGCAGTCTATGAAACAGTGAGAGTGTGAAACACCGTTACGCCTACATCTTTAACAACGATATATAATGGCGTTGACGTTTTTTGTTTATTAGCTAGCTTTAACGAAATTCTTCCGTTTCAAAGACGATATTTGGATTTGGAACAGTATCCACTATAACCATATCATGGAGCCATGGGTGTATGTACTTGAGCGTCGATAGGCTTAAGAAGTTTACGTTTCGTCCAGCACTAATGTTGTTTGTACTATTCAGTACCGGTGCTATTGCTGATCCCTCTCAACGTTGGCAATTGAATATGTCGCCGGGTGTGACTGAGCTGGGACAAAAAATATACGACTTACACATGGCTGT
This sequence comes from Pseudomonadales bacterium, assembly GCA_028280085.1. Taxonomy (GTDB): domain Bacteria; phylum Pseudomonadota; class Gammaproteobacteria; order Pseudomonadales; family JANQMK01; genus JANQMK01. The sequence continues at coordinate 11,605 of JANQMK010000311.1, read as the reverse complement.
TACTATTATTTGCTGTGTGATTGCGCTCTTTGTTTTTATTCCCCTCACGATCATTATTGTTAAGCATAGAAAGTCTACTGGAAAGCAGGCTGCAACCTGGCACGAGAATCTCTTTTTTGAGCTCAGCTGGACCATTATTCCATTCTTTATCTTGGGTTTTATGGCCTACCCTTCCACCATGACTCTAATTGAGGCCTATGACACCAGTGATTCCGATATCGATATTTTGGTGACAGGTTATCAATGGAAGTGGAAATATGAATATCTCGGTAAGGATGGTAAGAATTTCTCTTTTATGAGTAACTTATCTACACCTCGAGATGTTATTTATGGTGACCCAACGGAACGGGAAAACTATTTGCTTGAGGTGGATGAGCCGTTATTGATACCAGTTAACCAAAAGACTCGTTTTCTAGTCACTGCTGCCGATGTTATTCACGCGTGGTGGGTACCTGACTTGGCGGTGAAAAAGGATGCTACCCCAGGTTACATTAATGAGGCTTATACCATACCCACTAAAACGGGCACTTATCGTGGCCAATGCGCGGAATTGTGTGGTAAAGATCATGGCTTTATGCCGATCGTCGTAAAAGTGGTAGAACAGGCCGAATTTGATGCTTGGGTTGAAGAAAAGAGTAAAGCGGTTGACTTATCGCCGAAAACCTTCGATGAGTTAATGGCGTTAGGTAAGGACCTCTATGCGACTAATTGCGCTGCCTGCCACGGCGTCAATGGCGAAGGTATTGCCGGTGCTTTCCCTGGTCTTAAAGGTAGCCCTATTGCGGTGGGTGATATGACAGGACATTTAGATATCGTGGTGAACGGCAAACCTGGTACGGCGATGGCAGCCTATGGCTCGCAGTTAGATGCGCTGAAGTTAGCGGCGATTATAACTTATGAGCGTAATGCCTGGGGCAACAATGCGGGTGACTCAGTTCAGGCAACAGATGTACTCAATTATATGAATGGGGGTGCTAAGTAATGGGTGAACATCATGGTCCGGAGAAGGGCATAAAGCGCTGGCTGTTAGCGACCAACCATAAAGATATTGGCACCATGTATTTGTGGTTTAGCTTTGCCATGTTTTTAATTGGCGGCGCTTTTGCAATGATTATTCGTGCCGAATTGTTCCAGCCCGGCATGCAATTGGTAGAACCCGATTTTTTTAATCAAATGACCACATTGCATGGCTTGGTGATGGTGTTTGGCGCCATCATGCCATCATTTGTTGGGCTTGCTAACTGGATGATCCCGATGATGATTGGCGCGCCTGATATGGCCCTGCCAAGAATGAATAACCTTAGCTTTTGGTTATTGCCGTTCGCCTTTGCGGTTCTACTGTCGTCACTGTTTATGGAAGGCGGCGCACCGAATTTTGGTTGGACGTTCTACGCTCCCCTATCAACAACTTATGGGCCGCCCAGCACGACGTTTTTTATATTTGGCGTGCATATTATGGGCGCATCTTCCATTATGGGCTCGATTAATATCATTGCTACGGTTATGAATTTGCGCGCACCTGGCATGACATACATGAAGATGCCTCTGTTTGTTTGGACCTGGGTAATCACCGCATTCTTATTAATTGCGGTCATGCCAGTGTTGGCGGGTGCTGTAACCATGATGTTAATGGACATTCATTTTGGTACATCATTCTTTAGTGCGGCGGGCGGTGGTGATCCCGTATTATTTCAGCATATCTTCTGGTTTTTTGGTCATCCAGAAGTCTACATTATTATTTTACCGGCTTTTGGCGTGGTGTCCGAAATCATACCAACTTTTGCTCGTAAGCCATTGTTTGGTTATGCCTCGATGGTTTACGCAACGGCTTCTATTGCCTTTCTTAGCTTTATTGTTTGGGCTCACCACATGTATACCACCGGTATGCCGCTCGCTGGCGAGCTGTATTTCATGTATGCCACGATGTTAATTGCGGTGCCAACGGGGGTGAAAGTGTTTAATTGGGTCGCAACCATGTACGATGGCGCGTTAACATTTGAGACGCCCATGTTGTTTTGTCTAGGCTTTCTGTTCCTTTTTACCATGGGCGGCTTTACCGGCTTAATGCTCTCAATCGCGCCTGCAGACTTTCAATATCATGATACCTATTTCGTAGTCGCTCACTTTCACTATGTGATGGTAGCCGGGGCGATCTTTAGTATGACAGCAGCAGTTTACTATTGGCTACCTAAGTGGTGTGGCCGTATGTACAACGAGACGTTGGGTAAAGCACAGTTTTGGATTTCGTTCATCGGATTTAATTTAACCTTTTTCCCTCAACATTTCGTTGGCTTGGCGGGTATGCCACGCCGCATACCAGACTACGCTCTGCAGTTCGCTGATTTTAATATGATGTCCAGTATTGGTGCTTTTATTTATGGCGGCTCGCAGCTGTTTTTCCTCTATAACGTTATTGCGACGATTCGCAGTGGAGAAAAAGTGTCAGATGATAAAGTATGGGAAGGTGCGAATGGCCTGGAGTGGACAGTACCAACCCCTGCCCCGTTCCATACTTTCAGCACGCCACCTGAAGTCAAGTAATTAGGTTATTGACAATGGCAACGCCGGTTACCAAAACGAAAGTACAGCGGAAATTAGTTGGTAAACTAACACTGTTAGTGCTGTGTATGTTTGGCTTTGGTTTTGCTTTAGTGCCACTGTATGACCTTTTGTGTGAAATAACCGGTATTAACGGTAAAACCAATACGGTGGCGTATACTGATATAAAACAACCGGTTGACACCAGTAGAGAAATAAATGTGCAGTTTATTGCGATAAATAATGACAAAATGAGCTGGGCCTTTCGGCCAACCGCCCGCACTATTAAAGTCAATCCAGGGGCGCCAACCGAAACTTTTTTTTATGCCAAAAACCCCATGGATTACCAGATGACGGGGCAAGCTGTGCCTAGTGTGTCTCCGGCGCGAGCAGCAGCTTATTTTCACAAAGTAGAGTGTTTTTGTTTTGATCAGCAAATTTTAGAGTCAGGCGAAGATGTGGAAATGGGCCTACAATTTGTTATTGATAACGATTTGCCTGATGATGTACGTACCATCACGCTTACTTACACATTATTTGACGTAACAGAAGACCGTGTTGCCTCTGCTTACTCATTAAATTAAACATTGATTCCATTGGATTAAATGCGGAGATCTATCAATGGCAGCTTCAGACAATCACTATTATGTCCCTGAGAAGAGCGCGCTTGCTTTCTGTACGGCGACCTCCGTAGCAATCTTTATTCTAGGCTTTGCCGCTGGTCTTAATAGTATGACTTTTGGTGACGGCGGTGGTTTTGGCTGGGAGCTGATGGTTGCAGGCCTACTAGCATTTTTAAGCTCGTTATTTGTTTGGTTTAAGACCGCTATTGATGAGAATCGACAGGGCTTAGCAAATGCTCAACTAAAGCGCTCTTATGTATTGGGCATGCAGTGGTTTATTTTTTCTGAAGTGATGTTTTTTGCTGCTTTTTTTGGCACTCTATTTTATATCCGTCAATTTGCTCTACCCTGGCTTGCCGGCGAAGGTAACAAGTCGCCTTTTGCGGAATCTTTATTGTGGCAAGGTTTTGAAAATGTTTGGCCGCTGGTCAACACGCCTCAAGACGTGGTGGGTGTTGAAGGCCAGTACCAGGCTAACAATGGGGTTTTTCCAGGTGCTAGAGAAAGTATGGGTTGGCAAGGCCTGCCGTTGATCAATACTATTTTGCTGCTCACTTCTAGCTTAACCCTCCATTTCGCCCATAGCTATTTGCTCACTAACAATCGCGGTATGTTTAATTTATGGCTTGGTGCTACCCTGGTACTCGGATTTGTTTTTGTCGGTTGCCAGGTATTAGAGTACAAGCATGCCTATAGTGACCTTGGTTTAACGTTAGAAGCAGGTATTTATGGCTCAACGTTTTTTATTCTGACAGGGTTTCACGGTTTTCATGTCTGTATGGGGGCCACCATGCTGCTGGTGCAGTACTTGCGTTCAACGGCGGCTGGCCACTTCGATGCAGAAGATCACTTTGGCTTTGAAATGGCGGCCTGGTACTGGCATTTTGTCGACGTTGTATGGGTCGGTCTATTTTTGTTTGTCTATATCTTTTAAGGCTTGCTGTTTAATCTGTTCTTGCATTGCCCTATTATTAGCGCTCCAGGGCGCACTGGACTTTAGCTGACCTGTTGTTGCGCCGTAACCAATAAGCCCCAACAGCACGGCAGCTAAAGTGACTCTAACCCCAAGAGAATGAAGTGTTCTTCGGCGGCCTGTTCCTCTATCTTTAAAAAGATAAAATAGCGCGCTTACTAAGCTAAATAATAGTAAAAAGAAGACAATGGCAATGGCTGGCTTCAACCACATTGTTGTATACCTTTTCTAAATGAATCTGAATGAAGTAGGTGTTTTGGTAGATATCCTTAAAAATTTGCCGCTGTGGCTGTTATTTTAAGCGTTAATCCAGGACTCTGATAGTCATACAAACGTATTATGTCTCAGCGTTATCAAATAAGAAAGATCATCAAGTTTCAGGCTAATTGGAAGCTACTTATGGCTGTGTTGCTGCTGGAGCCAGTGCTGCTGAGTTTAGGGTTTTGGCAATTAGATCGTGCGGAGCAGAAACGTAACATTTTGGCGACCATTGCGGCACGTGCTGATTTACCGGCACTGTCGTTAGCACAGCTTGATGAATCGTCCACCGCATGGCAGCATCGTCGGATCTATTTTTCAGGCCACTATCTGCTGGGACGAGATTTTTTGATTGACAATCAGATTGTCGATGGTCAGTTTGGTTATGAAGTTATCTCTTTATTCCAGTTAAATGGTAACGATGGGCTGGTGCTAGTTAGTCGGGGCTGGATAAAAGGAAGTTTGGATAGAGATAAATTGCCATCTATTCCGCCGGTCCAAGGGAGCGTAACCATTCAGGCTAAAATTTACTTACCCAATGAGAAAGAGTTTTCATTGGGTAAAGAACAGTTCCCGCCGGAGTGGCCTAAACGTGTGTCACATATTTCGGTTGAGCGATTACAGGCCGGCCTATCGGATTTGTTGCTGCCTTTTGTTGCTCGCTTGGAAACCGGTGAGCCGGGTGTATTGCGTCGGCACTGGAAGGGCATCAATATTGTGCCAGAAAAGCACACAGGCTATGCTGTTCAGTGGTTTGCCCTGTCCCTGCTACTTATCGTCATGTTTGCGTTCAAAAGTGTTCGGCTGAATGTTCATTCGGAACCGTGAATGTGGCGTAGACTTAATAATTGCTTGAATTGGTAACAACTATGGATCAGTCACTTAACAAGGCGAATAGCGCTGCGGCCAAGAAAAATCGCCTGAGTCTATATATCATCGCTGGCGTCTGTCTGTTTTCAACAATTGGGCCCTACCTGATGCATAAAACGGGTATTGGTATACCTACCTCTACTCGCAATGAAGGAGCCTTGATAAGGCCAGCTCAATCTATCACGGAACTACCGTTTTTTAATCAAGAACAGCTGCCCTATCGTTATACTACGGATGGGCGTTGGGTATTGATGCTACCCGTGCGTGGGGAGTGTGGTCAGGATTGTAAGGATGCGTTGTATTTAACGCGGCAGACTCATATTGCCCTAGGTAAAAATGCCCATGCGCTAAAGCGAATCTATCTCAATATTGATGGTGGGTTATCTGAGCAGACCCTGAGTTTTTTGCAGCGAGAGCATCCTAGGTTAGACATAATAAGTATTGATGCTGAGGCATTTTTATCGGCATTGGGTGAGCCACTAGGTCAGTTTGATGTGGGACAAATGCCCTACTTGCTCATAGACCCACAGGGTTTTGCAATGATGTACTACACCTCGGACATTACCATGAAGGGCCTGTTAAAAGATCTGAAGTTTCTTATTGGGCAAGCTGGGGGGCACTAGCGAAAGATGAGCTGCTGTTGAGTTTAAGCTCTGTTGCTAATCGCAGTCGATCTTTTTATGTTGCTTGTTCAATGATTAACGATACAATGCTGGTAATGGCGGCAATAAATAGAATAACAAAAATAATACCCAAGATAACATAGAGCTTAAAACTGCCGCGCTTAAAATCTCGCTCGCGATTTTTATTACTTTGCACCCCAAAGCCAGCAGCTAATACACTCAATATCATCTGCAGGATATTAGGCTTATTATCTTCAGTATTTTCGCTCATAGTGGCTTGTCATGGTTTAACTAAGTTTAACTCACTGAAGTTTATCGATATGTAGTTATTTTAATCCTATCGCTAAATAAACCCAATGATCAACGAGTAAAAAGGCAAATAACAGCATCAAATAGATAATTGAAAAGCCAAACGTCGGCATGGCATGGGTATTGTCTAAAGAATCATATAGGCGGTAAGCGTGGCGAACAAAGGCTAGCCCCAAAACCACTGCACCAATCAAATAAATTAGGCCGCTCATTTGTATAAAAAAAGGTGTGAGGGTCACGAGAAATAATACCCATGTATAAAGAACGATTTGGTATTTGGTAAACGCGACGCCGTGTGTCACCGGTAACATGGGTAGCCCCGCTTTGGCATATTCTGCTTTGCGCTGAATTGCCAGCGCCCAGAAGTGAGGAGGGGTCCAGGCAAAAATAATCATAAACAGTACTATGGACTCTATCGGAACTTGATTAGTGACAGCCGCCCAGCCAAGCAGCGGGGGGGCAGCACCGGCTGCGCCACCCAAAACGATATTGTGTGGCGTATTACGTTTTAAGTAAGCGGTGTAAACAATCGCATAGCCAATAAGAGAAAATAGCGTTAAGACCGCGGTAAGATCGTTAATAAAGGCAAACAGTATCCACTCCCCTATTACCCCAATGGTTATGGCAAAAATCAGTGCGCGAGCAGGGCTTAGCTCACCTTGAACGAGAGGGCGTTGTTTGGTCCTATCCATAACAGCGTCGATTTTGCGATCTACCCAGTGATTAATAGCAGCGCCAGATGCCGCGGCTAGGCCAATGCCAAGCGTAGCAAAAATAAACGTGTTTAACGGAATAAAACCAGGTGAAGCGAGCAACATGCCAACAATAGCCGTAAAGACGATGAGGGCGACCACTTTTGGTTTGCAGATATCGAGATAAGCTTGCCAATGCGGTAAAAACGTCGGCTTGTAGGTGATATCGGTCATATCGAAATCCGTTTTATTAAGCTTTCACAATGGCTGTGCTTGTGTTTTAGGCTTGGGGTTTAGCCTCTACCACCATTGAAATCTGGTTTATAAATGAACTGCGGGAGTCTATCGAACCCGCAATAAGACTGCAATACCTCGACGCACTATTGCTGGCGAAATAATACAGCAGTTAATCGATAAACGTTGAGATGTAGTAGTTTGTAAAATACCTCAGCAAAAAGAAATAGCCATTTGTCGTTAAATATGGGCCATTAAATGGTTTTACCGATGGTATAATACGCGTGCTTCAGCGCAATGCTGAGTGGATAGTCAATCCCAATAAATCCCAGCATAAGGTAAACAATTGAACAAGCTTTATCCGTCCAATTCATCTGACAAGACTATTCTCATAACAGCCTTGGTTGCGCTAGGCATTACTTTCCTGGCCATTATTCTGGGGGCATTTACGCGCTTGGTTGACGCCGGCTTGGGGTGTCCCGATTGGCCAACCTGCTATGGCCATCTATTGTGGCCGAACACCGATAGTGAGATTCAGCAAGCTAACTTGGCCTATCCCGATGCGTTAGTGGAGACCGATAAAACTTGGCCGGAAATGGCGCACCGCTACTTTGCTAGTTCGGTGGGTATTTTTTGTATTGCCTTAGTTGTATTGGCTTACAAAGCGAGACCGGCGGCACCGCTAAAACACACATTGATTCTACTGGTAATGGTTATTTTGCAAGGCGCGTTTGGTGCTTGGACCGTGACATTGAAGTTGTGGCCGCAAGTTGTGACGGCGCATCTATTGGGTGGTTTCGCCACCTTAAGCATCCTATGGCTGCTGATTTTAAGATTGAAACAAGCTCACTGGTGTATGGATGGTGACCTAATTGGCCGTGTTAAATCGTTACAGCGTTTTGCTGCATTTTGCCTGGTAGTCGTTATTTTGCAGATCGCCCTAGGTGGCTGGACTACATCAAATTATGCCGCGCTTGCTTGTCCTGATATGCCGACCTGCCAAGGCCAATGGCTGCCACCAGCGGATTTTAAAGATGGTTTTAATATCCTGCAGGAAATTGGACCAAATTACCTTGGCGGCACTATGGATAACGATGCGCGAGTGGCTATTCATTTAACCCATCGAATAGGTGCAGTGATTACAACGGTCCTGCTAGTAAGCCTGGTATTTGCGTTGCTTCGTATTCCTTATGCGCCAATTAAAACTACCGGCCTAGTGTTAGTAGCTGTGCTAATATTACAACTTTTACTGGGCTTAAGTAATGTTGTCTTTTTGCTACCTTTACCCGTTGCAGTAGCGCATAATGCGGTGGGCGCACTATTACTGTTAGTACTTGTAACTGTAAACTATTTGATTGTCACCGTTAAATCGAGATAGCTGTTTTTTATTAGACTAATTTGTCGAAGAATTTTGTGTTAAGTCTTGGCATTAGCTTATCTAGACGCGTTCTCTAGTGGGCAAGAGCAAACAAGCTTATTCGACATGATATTTTTTTAGTAGACGGTATAGAGTTGTTCTCTCTATGCCCAATAACTTTGCTGCAGCTTGGCGTGCACCATTTACTTGGGTAAGTACTTGTTCGATATAATCTCGAGCGGTATCGTCTAGTTTTTCTTGTAACGTTTGGGTTGCCTTGTCTAAGCTAGTTTCAGTTACACGCTGTTGAGTTAATTGTAGATCTGACAACTCTACTTGATCTGTGCGCGCCAATACTGCTCCCCGCTCAACGGTGTTTTCGAGTTCACGTACATTGCCAGGCCACGGGTGTCCCAAAAAATACTCCTCTACTGCAGGCGTAAAGCCGTGCAACTGACGGCCTTGTTCGTTGTTAACTCGTTCTAAAAATAGGTTTGCTAAAGGCAGTATGTCTGCTTTACGGTCGCGTAATGGCGGTAGGTCGATAGGAATGACATTGAGCCGATAATAAAGATCTTCACGAAAACGTCCGGCTTTCACTTCGGCATTAATATGGCGATTCGTGGCGACGATAAGGCGACAGTCAACTGTTAGCAACTCGGTACCACCAACTCGCTGTATCTCGTTTTCTTGAATGACCCGCAGTAGTTTTGCTTGAAAATCCCCGCTGGTTTCGCCTATTTCATCTAAAAATAAGCTGCCACCCGAAGCGCGTTCGAAAATGCCGGACTTTTTGTTGGCAGCACCAGTGAAAGCGCCTTTTTCATGACCAAATAGTTCTGATTCCAGTACGCCATCGGCGAAGGCCTTACAGTTTACTGCAACAAAAGGCTGGGCGACGCGATCACTATAGTAGTGAATAGCGCGTGCTACGACTTCTTTACCGGTACCGCTTTCTCCGGTGATGAGTACGGTGCTGGTACTCGATGCTGCGCGACGCACTAGTTCAATGGTTGTTTGCATCACTTCACTATGCGCAATAAGATTATCAATGCTGCGGCTTGCTCGTACCGCACTGCGTAATAACCGATTTTGTCGCAACAGGTGAGTATGCTGCAGAGCCAGCCTTACTATTTGGCGACAACGTTCGTTATCTATTGGCTTCTGCAAGTAATCAAAAGCGCCGTTTTTTAACGCATTTATGGCGGTCTCAACAGTAGCGTGGGCAGTAATGAGAATAACTGGTGTGATAGGTTGGGCTGCTTTGACGGCCTTTAAAACATCAAGGCCGGACTTGTTTGGCATTTTTAAATCTGTAATAACGCAATCAAAGACACGCTTTTCAATGCTTTCGATAAAAACTTGACTGTCGTTAAACGCTTCAACATCGTGGTGGTCGCGGCTCAATACCATGGCAAGTACTTCCGCCATTCTGGATTGGTCGTCGATAACGGCAATTTTGTTTTTCATTGATAGTATCTTATACCTTTAAACCAGTTTGTATTGATATAGGATAAAGCACTAGGGCACTTCTGAAGCATTTCTCCATTATTCAGAGGTGCCTTAGATAAATACGAATTATTTGTCGTTAACTCATGTTTTCAACAGATGCTCATTAATATCATGTGGTAACACTAATTCAAAACATGCCCCTTGACCATTATCGCCTAGCCCGGCACTCGCTATATAGTTAAGTCTGCCAAAATGGCTTGTGACAATTCTTTCCGCCATAACAAGCCCTAATCCTGTACCTTTAGCTTTGTTAGTGAAAAATGGCTCAAACAATCGCTGCTGGTCTTCGGGACTTATTCCCGGTCCGTCATCTTTGATAAAAAAGCTAATACTGTTATTGCTATTTAGTGTGACTTGCAACACCACTTTGCCGTCTCCTGCTGCTTCAACGGCATTGCGCAGCAGGGCCAGTAGTGCTTGCGTAATCATGCCGGCATCGCACTCGATCAATGGTATATGGTCTGGATGCTCAATGGCTATGGTGGTATTGCTGAAAGTGTCTTCTAAGTGAAGTAGCTCTGCAAGATGATCTAGTATGTCGATAATTGCTGTTTCGCAAAATTGCATATCGGTCGGTTTGGCAAAATCTAGTAGTTGAGCAATAAAATTATCTAAGCGAGTGATTTCCTGATGTACAAATTTGCCGGCGCGTTCACTATCGGTACTTAATGGCTGACTTTCTTCAACAATTAGCGCCGTTGCGCTTTTGATAACGGCTAACGGGTTGCGAACTTCATGGGCGACGCCTGCAGCTAGTCGACCGATGGCAGCCAGCTTTTCATATTCGATATTTTTTTGCTGTGATGCTCTTAAGGCTTGTAGTTGTTTTTCTATGATTGTTTTATCAGAGGCGATATCTTGTTTGGTTTCATACAGTCTGGCTGCAACATAGCCCAGCAATGCGTAGGTACCTCCAACTACTAGCAATAATAACCACAGTGCATCTTTGCCATTAATGGTTACGTCAAAGTCAAAGTTTAGCCAATGGAGAATAGCGAAATCGCCTAGACCTACCAATAACCCGGCGGCAGCGCCCCAGAGGGCGTAACCTCGGCGGCGTTGAGAGCCTGTTTTATAGTTTGAGTTCGTGCCAGCGTTTTCCGCTGGCGTAGGCTGCTGTTCAGATTTTGTAGACGTGATCATGGTCAGTAAGTTTAACATCTGTTGCTTGCCGCTAAAAATAATCTTTATGACCTTATGTGTCTAACGTCATTTGGTTTTAGGAATATGTTGCATTGTTGCAACGTATCACGTTGCAACAATGCAACATTCTGATGGTGATGGTCTCGATAATAAGTAAAAATGGCTGTTTTTACGCTGGCATATCCATTGCTAAGTCCTCTTAGACTAGCCTAAAGCATTCGTTTTAAGCGGTGTTGTTAAGCTCAGTTTTATTGCGGAAAAATCATGTCGTGTAAATGCTCGATTAGGAGAAAACTATGAGAATGATAAAATTACTGTTAGTAGTAGATCTTGTTGCCTTTGCTATTTTCACGTTGTATGCGGTGCTGCAAATTGATAGTTGGAGTCAGTTAGTCACAGCATTTGGTTCGCATGCGATGGTCGTGCAAGTGGGTATTGATCTTGTTATCAGTCTGACATTGGCCGCTCTAGGG
>JANQMK010000307.1 GCA_028280085.1 Pseudomonadales bacterium | reverse complement strand
ACAGATTGTATTTACTACACATTTTAATATAAAGACAACTTGATCTTGGTAGGGCTTTAGGAGACCAGGTATCAGAATACACTATTCGTTGATGTGAATATAAAGCTGATCTTAACGATAGAGTGTCTATAAAACAAACTAGGGCACCTCCTCATTATTCAGAGGTGCCCTAGATCATCTTGCTTGTTCTCCTTCTCCAAATCACAATGGGTTATAAAATCATAGTGGTTTATACGGAAAAAAGTCGGGGAATTTTTCCCGCTAATGTATGGTTGGGGCAGCATAGCGTATTGAAAAGAGAAAAAAGGCGCCAATAATGAATAAATGCGCGCTCGTTGATACTTTTTATAGATTATTATTGGCACAATATTCTTGCTATTAACGCCTTTTTATGGAGGGGGGTCTATAATAGATATACGACTTATTGCTATCTGTAGAGACTGTTATCCATAGGTATAATCAATAGGTAAGGTCATGAGCGACAATATTTGGGAAGATAATAAAGCGCTATTAGCGAGAAAAATAAAGGAAGCTGTCGCAAAGTTTGCGGCTGAGAACTCAACCGAAAAGGTGTGTTACTTCGGCTTAGATTCTGATCCCGGTTATGGCTATGTATTGACATGTTTCAATACGACAGAAGCGGATAGGCAGTTTGTCAAATCATCTCGTTCTCGTAATGTTGAGTACACATACGAGTTGTTGCGGGGGGAACAAGAGGAAACCCTTTATTCACAGATGAAGACGTATAGTCTACTACCGTTTTGTAATAATCCCGAACATTTCAAATTTCAAGGCTATACACAAATTGATTTTCCTGAGTGGGCTGAGTTGAGTAAAGAAGAGGGTTTACTAGAAAGCGATGAGTATGAGGATAGCTATCTTTATCGCAACATCGCGAAGTTTACCTGGGAAGTACTGCGTGACTTATCGGCAGACGGAACGTTTAATGCGTTAAATCTAGCGAGCCCCTGTTTTGTCGGCTTTGGCTTTCACGACGATGAGATGATTATTGTTGAAATCTTAAATATCCCGGATTAGTTCATAACATATGAGTTAATGCGCGCTTCTTTGTTTTCTAGTCTAGGGCACCTCTGAATAATGAGAAGATGCTTCAGAGGTGCCCTTGCTCAGTTTGAAGGTTGAACTTATGCGAAGAGGCGCCCGGTGGTACAGAGATCCAGCGTCGTTCTTCCTTATAACCTGGTGCGTTCACTTTGATATCATAATTACCCGCAGGTAATTCCATGCCCGACTGGTACTTTTCTTTAATATTCATGATATGAATTGTGGCATCTTGTACAGATGTTTCTATCGTTAAATAGGCTAGTTCAACCTTTCCCGTCTTTATAGCAGCAGTTACTTGATTTTTTATCATTTGTTGAGCTGCTCGTTCATCCGCTGTCATATCATTAGTATATACCGCATCATTGACCCAACTATCTAACTTATCAAGTGGTTCGCGATTCTTGTCGAAGAAACGCCATAGTTTTATTTTTTCATCCAGCGAGTGACCAACCGGAAAAACAATGGGCTGGGTTTGCATGACCCATACCAGTGAGTTGGAAACAATTGGGTGAGTGTGTTCTTCGACTCGCTCAAGAAAATAGCTAACACCAGATTTTTTGCCGATAAACTTGTTTTCTGAAAAGAAAAATGGGAATGCTGTAACGATGAAGACTACGATGCTGATATTTAACACATGGTCTAATATACTTCGAGGTTTTGGCTGATCGTGCTTAATATGGCGATAAATTTCTAGCGCTTTGGCGGGTAACTTTAGCACTGACATTAAGACTAAAAATAAGCTGAGTGTCATTGATATGGGAGGAATGATGACGGCACGCAGCGCCTTTTTGCCGTCTTCAGCCAAGGGCGCACCGTCAGCGAATTGTGCTTCCGCGGCTTGAATTAGATTTAAAGCGCGCTTAGTCTCCCGCTCAATATTGGGTTCTATAACTTTTTCAAAGAAGATTTGATCATTCCAATCGGCCAACATAGGATTCACATAGTGTTGTCGGCCCATCTCTTGTAAAATGCGATCTTGGATAGCTGGCTGCAGTTGGAACGAATGCCAGTTTAGATTGGGGCTGATGTTTAGGTTATGTTTCTCTACGGCTTCCATCCATTCGGTTTCTGCGGCATTGCGTAGCGTCGTAGTAATGACTTCTCTGAGTACACCGAATTGAGAAATTTGCCAGCTATCGGGCAGTTTAAAACCTTCTCGTTCAGTGATACTTTTGGCGTATTCAGTGGCAAGTGGATGTGACCGAAATTGGTTAAGGCTTTCTATTCCCCAAGGATAGCCGCCAACCTCTTTGATAAAGAGTGGTTTAATAAGGTCAGTTATTTTCTCTTGATAGAAATTCAAATTATCTGTAGCGATTTGTTCGGTCTCTTTCCAACCTCCGTCGCCCCCCGTTACTTTATCAGCGCCGAGAATGGCTAAAGACAACCCGCCGGTAAACAGTGCAGTTGTTGTCATATTGATGACATTATCTGATGTGCTGACTTTTTGGGTTATTAGCCAGTAGTCCAAGGGGGGCGTAGGCAGTTTGTTTTGGTTTAGAGCAAGATGATAGGGCTTTTCCGCAGTCGCTATACACTGATCACGGTTTTCTAGATTAGAACGGTGTTTTTTAAAACATTTGTTTTTGGCACGAAAAGTGTCTACGACAATAGGTGCAATCGATTTAGCGCTTTGTTTTATCAGGGAACGGTAAACTCTGTTTTTATTTAAATAACTGGCCCATTGTTCTCTTATGGCATCTTGTATGTTGACCAAGTGTTTATCATAAGTTTCATCGATACTGTTGATCTTATCGTGATAACGTGTGGCTGCCCTGTCATATTTAACCCAAGATGAACGAATTGTTTCGCGCATATTTTTATAACGCTGATAATACTGTGGAAAAGAAAGTTGTGCGCTACGCAGAACATAGTTCCTAACGATTTGGTTTTTCTGTGATTCTATTCCGTCTAGAAATTCTTCGTCAGCGTAAATGAGACTACCCATCAAAGCCAGGAAAGTCATTTCAGCGGGATGGTTGGCTTTCTCTGGGTCGTAATCAACGCCTTCAAGTTGGATAGCGTTGATGGATAGGCCTGATTTAAGAATGTTGGTAAAGAATGCTTGGTGTCTTTGTTGTATTGAACTGGGGTTTACTATCAACGTATCGATAGCCCATTTTTGGCCAAAAAAAGTTAGTGGCCAAGCTACCAGAAAGATGCCAGCTAAATAAGCTAGTGCTATCAATGGTCTTTTGAGTAGCTTGCCTTTAATCAACATATCAGCAACTAGAATACTAACGCCAATACCCGAAACGGTACGGCCAAATAGCTCAATAATACGCAGTTGTTCAGCATTGATATCTTTGCCGCCAGCGATGCTGACTAACTGTGCATTGAAGATAGCTTCAGGAAATAAATAAAGTAGCAAGAGAATAAATATTAACACGGAAAACCAGATGGGTTTTTTATCTTCAACTGCGAGGGTTGACGATTGGCTGGGCTTACCGCTGTTAGATAATTTTTTGTTAATTTGGGGTTTCGCTAGTTCTGGGGCATTGTGTGGCGCCGCCGGTGCTGAGTCTAGGCCAGCTTGGGTATGAGTTGTGGTATCGTTTTCTTTTTCTTCTCTTAGTCGGCGGCTGACTCCATCGGTAATATCGTTACTGAGTAACTCATTCAGTTCATCTGATAGCTCGCCCGGTAGACTTACTTTCTTACCTTCTTTATCAATACTATCTTTGTTATCACGAGAACCACTCATTGGTTTGATTCCGGCACGCTGATAACAATAGGCTTGACAGTATTGTTCATGCCTCTATCTTTCGGTACGGCTTTAGGCCCCTCAACATGTTGGCGAGATATTTTTTGTTGGGGAGACGTTGCTGAAGCTAAACTGCGAACAATACCCAATGCATTTAAATAAAGCCCCTCAATGTAATAGCTTTCTTGCTCTGCAAGTTTTTCAAAATTGGCATCGGCAGGTAAAGCTTTTATTAAACTACCGGCAGTGGATGTTGGTAGATATCCGGTTCTTCCGGTAGACGCAATTTTATTATTGGTAGCACTACACATCGCGAAGCTACTGGCTGAGGAAATGGCAATGTTGGGCAGTCTATTACGACGTAGTGATTGTAGCTGTTTAACATGATAAATTGGACCGTTGATACTATAGGTTGCTACATTTGCCAGTTGCTGTTGTCGGACGCGTTTGAGAATGGTTGGGTATTTGCCATAAGATCGAATATCTACATGCAGTCCAGCGTTCGTACCTAACGTTGTTTTTAGTTTCTTTGCCGAAAGGTGGTAAGTCTTTTTTGTTTGCCTGTTACGCAGTGACTGGCGATACGAATCAGAGAGAAAAAAGGATTGATGGTTGTTTAAAGAATCCTTCATTTTTGCTAAGGACTGATGACTGGGGTCCCAAATCAGACCGAGATAAACACTGATATTAAGTTCGCGTAATGTTGACAGGGTCTCGATATCAAACGCGGAGTAGTAGTAGCGCCGATTAGGCATGGCCTTTGTTGTCATGCTGTTGAGCTGTGCTAGTTGCCGTTTATTGGCATTACTTAAAATCTCTAGATTGAGTGTTTGGTCTGCTTGGGTACTATTGATGAAGTGCCGTAGCAGCGTTTTTAAGTCGGTGTTTGTCGAGTTGAGGATGTGCCATCTGTCATTGACTAGTTGGATACCTACTTTAAGCGACTGGTAGCCACTTAGGCCCAATTCAGTTATTTGGTTGGTAAGATCAGTAACGTCGCCCTGAATGGCTTGAGTAATGATGGGACATTCAGAAGGATCGATCAGTGTAACGGTGCCGAGTTTAGTCTTATAAAGGCCGCGATCTTCGAGGCTTAATTGAATATCTTTATTCTTGATGGTCTTTTCGGCATTTTGAGGTAGGTGTGCCAGTGACTTTGGAATAGTATAATCAGTCTTGTCTGACTTATTATAGCCACAGGCTATAAGAAGAAGTAACATTACCACCGTGATGTTGAAAAGAACTGTCCTAAGCATGG
The DNA here is from genome assembly GCA_028280085.1 of Pseudomonadales bacterium. Taxonomy (GTDB): domain Bacteria; phylum Pseudomonadota; class Gammaproteobacteria; order Pseudomonadales; family JANQMK01; genus JANQMK01. Next base: position 3,598 of record JANQMK010000307.1, on the reverse strand, counting down.
TTGGCCCTATGAGGCTCCTGATTAGCGCTGTGAAATGGTGATGTACATGACTTAAATATAGACCTAAGTGACTGAATTCGGTAAATAAGAATTAGAATTGCCTACTAATTTGAATAAAAAAAGGTCATGTTTTGGTGTCGAGGGAATGGCCGCGGCTGGTGCGCAAATGTATCTACCCCATGGCACAAATTAAACTAGCGGAAAGTCACGAAACATCCCTTAGAGTGAATGTGATATGTTCCATGCCAATTTTATTGGTTGAATACCAAAGGGCTATTTGGTGGTGATAGGGTGATAGATAGCACCTTTGCAATTGTTTTAGTTAGGTGAACGAATACATATCTGGGTAATATGGAATCTGAGTATGATGGAAAAGCGTATGGATAGTCTTAGTAAGGGGTTAGATAATAAAGTGGTCGCGATAACAGGTACGGGCTCCGGCATTGGCAGGGAGCTAGCAGTGCAGTTAGCCGCTAGAGGTGCAAGACTATCGATCAGCGATATCAATGAACAAGCGCTTGAAAAAACAAAAATGTTATGTGAGCAGCGCGGCGCGAAAGATGTAATGACAAGGGTGTTTGATGTTAGTCAGCGCGATGCTGTATATGCGTGGGCTGATGCAACCGTTGAGCATTTTAAAGAAGTTCATATGATTATTAATAATGCGGGTGTGTCGGTTAACGTCGGTGCGGAAAACGCGGATTATGCAGATTTTGAGTGGCTAATGGGCATTAATTTTTGGGGCATGGTTTATGGCACTAAAGCCTTTCTACCCTATCTCAAGCAATCTTCAGTTGGACGTATTGTTAATATTTCGAGTCTATTTGGCTTAGCTGGGGCTCCGAATATGTCCCTTTATAATGCGTCAAAGTATGCTATTAGGGGTTTTTCTGAATGCCTTTCCATAGAGCTTCAATTAGAGCGTAGTTCGGTTGATGTCACGGTAGTTCATCCGGGCGGAATTAAAACAAACATCGTTAACAATGCGCGTTTTGGCCAACAAGTTGGGGATAACAGATCCCATAATGAGTTTGCGAAGTGGTTTAACTCTAAACTGGCAGCTACGTCGGCGGAAAGCGCGGCAGAGCAAATTATTATTGGTATTATCAAAAATAAAAGGCGGGTGATGGTCGGCTCTGATGCTAAGTGGTTGGACCTTGTTCAACGAATCTTTCCTGCACGTTATCAGAAATTAGTTGTGTTCTCTATGAGAAAGGTCCAAGAACGACTCAACGTTCGCAATGATAGGGTTACTAATAACGGCATATAAATATAAAAGTTGCAAACTTCCTCTGCGAAATAAGGCCATAAAGATGGCTGGTATCGTACCTGTTAGTGAGTGAGATTTAGTAGTTAGGTAGAAAAAAAAGTGAATTATCGCTTTGGTTTGTTAGTCCACTAGTTAGAAGTGAGGGTTGGGAGCAAGAGTTGGGGGCGAGAGTTGAAGTTGATTGTAGAACTGGTCTTTATTCTTTTCATTATATATGCACTGGTTTTACTGGGAGCATATTTTTTTCAACGCAAGCTGATTTATTATCCCCAGCCATTAGGTGATGCCGTAGCTGCCAGAGATTTTGTTGTAGAAACTGGCGGTGTTGTATTAAAAGGCTGGGTTGTCAATGAGGAGCAGAGCAACGCCATTATTTACTTTGGCGGTAATGCTGAAGAAGTTTCTCATAATGTGCCAGTTTATGAAAATCTTTTTCCCAATCATACCATTTATCTGGTTAATTATCGTGGCTTTGGTGGCAGTAGTGGTAAACCTTCTGAAGCAAAACTCTACCGGGATGCGTTAGCTATTTATGATCGTATTGCACCTGATCATAGTAGTATTTCTGTTATTGGTCGCAGCTTGGGAAGTGGCGTAGCGACTTATATTGCTGTTAATAGGGATATCGAAAAGCTTGTCTTGGTAACTCCCTACGATAGTATTAGCCAGATTGCCAAAGAGTCGTATCCATTTTTACCTGTCAATTGGCTCTTAAGGGATAAATTTGAATCCTGGCGGCGAGCGCCACGTATTAAAGTACCTGTGTTGGTTCTATATGCCACAGCAGATAAAGTGGTAAGCAACGCGCGTACATTGAATCTGATAACCCATCTTAATCCAATGCAACGCAAGGTGGTTGAAATAGATGGCTATAATCATCGGACGATATCTCGTTCAGATGATTATAAAGCCGAACTATCCCAGTTTATGCAGCAATAGATTGACCGAGTGGCTTTGTTTTTACGGCTAGTATATGGTTTTGCTTGGATACTTTTTGTGGTTAGTAATTTGGTTGGTTTTTGAGGATACGTCGCAACTATAAATGATAGACTTGGTTTTTGGGGCGCGAATTATCACGTTGTAAAAAATCCGATGTGTTTTGTTTTTTTCGTCATACCAGCTGGCGTGATCGTCAAACGAAAGGTTGGATTGCGTAATATTAGCCTCTTGCCCCATAATAAATTTAGCGCAACTATTGGCACCATCGGCTAAGGAGAAGTTGGCAATATTGGCCATGGCGCCGGTGGCGTGAGGGTGAAGTCCCGTTTCGTCTTTGGAATAAAAGCCTAAGTCGGCGGCGATTTCTTCGAGGTCGACGATATCAGCTTTTATTAGGTATGTTGCGAAAGCGACAAAAGCGAGAATAGCGACAACTGATACAGTCGCGGAAATCAAGCTAACTTCTTTCGAGCCCATAGTGGGCGTCCCTCCTATAGAGACAATACGTTAACTATAATCTAATTCTTGTAAGCTTCAACTTACCCACTATTATCTCGTTTTTGTTTAAAAAACGACCGCTGTCGTAAGTGGAGATGACAGTTGAGCTATAATTAACGTTTTATATATAACCTTGAGCACAGGTAGATGGTGAAACAAAATATCATTTTGATTGGCATGCCCGGCGCGGGTAAAAGTACCTTGGGCGTGTTATTAGCAAAGGAATGTGCCAAGGGGTTTGTTGATACTGATGTACTGATTCAGGTGGAACAAGGTAAAACCTTACAGGAGATATTAGACCAACAAGGTTACATTGCGTTACGTGAAATTGAGGAACAGGTATTGTTAAGCCATCAGTTTTCGAATCATGTTATTGCTACAGGCGGTAGTGCAGTTTACAGTGAAGCAGGGATGCAACATCTTAAAACTGATGGTATCGCAGTATTTTTACATGTGGGGATTGATCAATTGCGCCGGCGTATATCGAATTACGAGACGCGTGGTATTGCGAAACGGCCTGATCAGAGCTTTGATGAATTATTTATCGAGCGTCAACAACTTTATTTAAAATATGCTGATATTGCGGTTGACTGTGACAATGACTCGCCGGCTCAGCTGGTGATAAAGATTTTGCAAAAAGTTGAAGCAAGTAATTTATAATACCTTGTTACTATATCAGATTTGACTGAATTTAACTGATTTTCGCGTTTTTGTTTCGCGCTGTTGTTTTCGCACGTTTATCTGGTTTTTTCATTTATATATTTACGTTTTGATGCGTAACTGCATTGCTTTTTTATGTTTGTGGGGGTAATGATGACATTCATTACTATTGGAGAGTCATTAAACGGATCGATTATTGCGGTAAGCCAGGCTATCATCCATCGAGATAAA
>JANQMK010000297.1 GCA_028280085.1 Pseudomonadales bacterium | reverse complement strand
CTTTTGGTAATAAGTTTCTAGAAATGTGGTAGCTTGTTTGAATAATGGTAGTTGATTCTGATCAACACTAGCGCCTAGGGCATCAAACCAATTCCGCCAGATTTTAGCTCCCTGCTGAATAATATCGGTGGTTTCAGATTCTACTTGGTTCAAGGATTGAGCTGCTAATGCCAGCCAGGAGAGTTTGGCTTCATCGCTAGCATCGTCATCGCTGGGGAAGGGATGGGTACGCTTAAGCAAATCGAGCGACCAAGCGGCACTCTCTGTTTGTAATCTCTCTTGTTGTAGCAGCTGGTCAAAGATGTTTTTACTACCCATAAACCCGCGGAAGTCTCCGGCAAACCAGAGTCGCTCAAAATGGGAGACCCAATGTCGACGATTCATCAATAAGTTATGTGAAATTGCAGTATTAGGTTGGTTAAAAACATGCTGTGTTAACAATCTTATACCTTCACAAATAATTTGGCTGAAGTGGAGCGATACTGTCTCTATTTCAGCTTGCTCTTCATCCGATAATGAGCTTTCTAAATCTACTTGCTGTTTCTTGAGAAATTTGTTGCAGCGGGAATCGATAATGCGGCCGTAGGGTAATCGATTGACAAAGCCTTTCTCTTCCCAAAGGTCGATAACGTCGCTAAAGTTGATATCCTTATCTCCTAGCACGGAAAATAATTCTTTAGCGGGAGAAAATGATTCTTTTTGGTCGCAGGCGATCATTACCATTTCGAGTAATAGGCCGTCAACATTTGCGCAAAGTAGCAATAGCCTTTGCCAGAGCGGGTTTAACTCGTCCCATTGCCATTGATAGAATTTTTCGACTACATTAGTCAGATCGTTAACGATATCTGCGTTGCTTTCTTCTGTTTCACCAATATGAGTGGCAATATTTGTCTTTAGTTCGGCAGGTGTTAAGTTTTTGAGTAGTGGTAACGTTCTTTTTATTAAAAAAGGTTGACCTTTGAGTGATAAGAGTAGGTCTTCCCACTGGTTATCCTCATTTTTTTCAGTGAGCTTAGCCTGCTGCAAACAATTTACTGCCAATACTTTCTGCTCGATTGGATTAAGCGTTTTTAGGTCCACATTGCAGAAAGGTAAATTAATAAGTTTTTCAGCGGACTGTATGCCTGTCGTTATCACAATATGACCATTGTTGTGCAGGGAATACATTAGTTCACTAAGCTGTTGCCATTCTTCGTTCTTAGTGGTGTCGTCGGGTTCTGTCGTGAATAGATTATCCAAGACAAAGCAACAACGTAAATTTTGGAGTTTCTCTTCGACGTGTAATTGCTGATCCGGGCTGAGTTCTAGCACGGGCGCAATCATTTGTAGCATATCATCTCTGCTATAGAAGCCATTGCTAAAATCAAAATAGAATCCATATTCGATAGCATTTTTTTGTTTTAGATAACAAGCTAAGCTGTGTGTTAGGTGTGTTCTACCCGTACCAGGTTGGCCAATAATACCTATGGCGCTATGAGAGTTATTGATCAAACTAATTATCTGTAGTAATTGATTATCACTGACATGAAATAGTTCAGGTGGCAGCATATTGGCTTTAAAGCCCAAAAGTTTCTGGCGTGTTTGTGCAAGGAACTGAGATTCTTCTAGGCCAGTATAAATCTGGGCGGCGTTAAAGTAGTGTACAGTCTGGCCGCCATAGTGCACTAGCAGAGACCAATAATGGAAAGGTAGGGTTTTAGCGGTGAAATTGTGGGTCTCGGTTTGTGCCTGTAAGGCTTTTCTGGCTTCGACAACAGCTTGTGCAGTCGAAAGTCCGAGCACCAAGCGTTGATAAACAGCTTGGAAGCATAGACCACTGGTCCACGGATCTGTCACTTGGTTAAGTCCGATAACATTACCAAGCCCTATGTTATTAGCGGCTTCTGCGATGGCCGCTAAACCCAATGCAGCATTGGTTGACTGATCTTTATCTGACTCGCTATTAAGGTACATACGTGCTTCGACGCCGAGTAACGTAACTTGATTCTCTACCATGGTTTTGGCGAACTGTTCGCACGTGATGGTTGATTCATTTTTTTCTTGATAGCCAAGAATAAAACTAGGTTTGCCACCTTCCAGTAACACTGGGCCATCATAGTGAATGATATGGATGGGACGTGCTTTATCTGCTAACCGTGCTTGCAATTGTTCCCACGAATTACAGGGAAATAATTTATAGTCAATTGCGCCTTCCGTAGCAAAAGTCTCTATGCTGCGATTAAATGCATTACTTGTTGTAAATGAAAAATCCAATGACTGTGGTCGCGATACCAAATGCAATATTCTTAGTGGTTCATCATCTTGGCTTTCCTGTTTAATGCCCTCGGGGTTCATTTCTGAATTAAGTTGTGCCGCAACGGGTGAAGTAACCTGTAAAGATTCTTGCCGCTCCGGATAATCACGAGTTTTGTTATTGACAAGAAATTTACGTGTATAAGCTTTGGTTACCGTCGATAGAACATATTTTGATTCATGGAGTACGGCAATTTCCCATAGTTCGGTAAAGAATTGCCGGCGAGAAGATTCAATTTGCACCGTCAGTTGATGATAGCCTTCCGTTTCAACGATATCGATAATCTTTGTTAGCTCATGATCTTCTCCCAACAACTGGTCGCCCATGTGTTGACCAAATCGAATGACTTTTTCGACCACACCCTTGTCATTGATGTCGTCAGTTAGAATATGCGGGTAGTCTTGAAAGTACCAAGTTAGGGTTTTTCGAAAATTCTCTGTGATAGGTGAATCATAGGAATCAGTGACATAGCGATCACACGTATCACCGTTTTCAAATACGATTTCTATAGCGTCGTTGCTATCATTGTCAGCAGGTTTATCAATAATTCTTAATAACATAATGGGGTTCGCTCACTTATTTTATCTTATAGCTTTTTGTCTGCTATCTGCTCCAAAATACTGTGTAGATTTTTCATATCTTGTGAGAATAGATTTAATAGCATATAAATATTTGAACGTGTATCGTTTGAACAGATGTACTTCAAATAGGTCGCTAATGTTCCAGATGGGCTAAGGTCAATATAACGATACTTTTTTCCATCAGATTCTAGCTGTTGTATAACTTCCCGAAAACGAATGGGTTGCCGAGTGACATGCCAAAAATAGTCTGGTTCAATAGATGAAACGGTATGCGTATCTAGGCAAGAAATCATCCTAATATTGGCTGGACCAATCGATTGCTGCTTTAGAAATGACAAATAGGTCGTGCTTGCAGCATCTAACAAATTAGAATGAAAGGCATATTCTACAGGCAAAGGAACGCTGGTAATATTGTCATTTGATAGCATCTTTTTGACTTGTTCGATGTCGTGCGTGGAACCTGCAATCACGCAATGCTTGCTGAAATTAACGGAAACTAATTCAATAGTGGTTCCACTTGGTAGACTGTTTTCGATGTCAGCGTAGTCCGCCAGAATAGCCAGCATGGTACCTTTTTCGCACTGACTGGTGACAAACTCAGCTTGTCGAACGGCAAATTCGATCATCTGTTCAGGAGTAAGAATACCGGCGATTGCTGCACTGGCAAATTCACCAACACTGGTACCGATTACCAAATCGGGTTGAATACCTTTTGCCATCATTAGCTTAGCTAAGGCATATTCCACCATCACAATAGCGGGATGTGTTGTTTGCAGATGCGAGAAAGAGTCGGCTTTGCTTTTATTATTCGCATACATAGAAGCAACGATTGACTTGCCTACTAATTCAGTGGCTACACTGTCTAATTGATCTAGATACTGTTTGAAGATAGGTTCGTTTTGATAGAGTTCTAGTCCCATTTGGTAGTATTGGCTGCCTTGGCCGGCAAACGTAAATACGATCGGCGCTTGCTCATCACTGTAGCCTTCCAGCATATGTTGTATCTCCTAATAATTTTGTCGCTTAAAATCTTTTATTTTTGGCGCTAGATGATGTTTACATTACTAGCCGGCGTAATCACGCCAGTCGGTATTTGGGTTATTTTGTGATCTATTTTGTTGGTCTTGAGGCAGGTCATAATGATTGACCCTAATAACTTCAATCATGTCAATAACATCGGCATATACATAAGTTGAAACAGCTTTCCTATAGCTATTTTTGCCATAGTGTAACTGTATGAGTTACTATTTTCCATCTTCTCCGAGCTGGAAAGTAATGCTGTTACGCGAAATGTGGACAGTTTTATAAGTGGGGTGAAGGAATGGAATCAATCAGCAGTTTGGTATACTCATGTTGTGGATCTTCATAGATCTTTGCCGCCGTATTTTGTTCTATGATTTCGCCGTTTTTCATTACCATAACTCGGTCTGAAATATACTTTACTACTGATAAATCATGGGAAATAAAAAGTAAACTTAGACCAAGCTCTTGCTTAAGTTGGCAAAGCAATTTTAGTATTTGCTCTTGTGTTGATACATCCAAGGCAGAAACAGGCTCGTCGCAGATAATGATTTTAGGCTGCAATGCAATGGCTCGAGCGATGCCAATGCGTTGTCGCTGTCCTCCAGAGAATTCATGAGGGAAGCGATTGACGCTGTCCTTCGGTAATTCGACTTTTTTGAGTAGAGTCGCAATCCACTGCTTTCGCTCTGCTGTAGTACCAATATTATGGATAACAAACGGTTCTTCTAGGATAGTGCCAATGGTGTGCCGGGCATTTAGTGATTCGTTGGTATCTTGAAAGATGACCTGTATCTCTTGGCGTAACTGTCGGATTGAGTGGCGGTTCAATTGTGAAAAGTTGGTTGCGTTATAGATAATGTCTCCAGAGCTCTGCCGATCAAGTTGTAAAATGACCCTGCCCAAAGTGCTTTTGCCAGAACCGGATTCACCAACCAGACCCAAGATTTCACCTGAGTATAGCTCGAAGCTGGCGTTATTGACCGCCGTGTGCCAACCCTTTATGCGGGCCAAAATACCACCGCGGATAGGGTATTTTTTCGTTACATTTTTGACGATTAGCAAAGGCTGTTTTTTTTCAGTTTGCTCGTTAGGCGAAGCCGCTTCACGGGTTGCCAAAGTTAGCTGGTCGAGTGGTGGGGTATCTAAATGAATAATAGAATTCAATAGCGATTGGGTATATCTGTGCTGTGGGTTTTCAAATAGTCCTTTAACAGTATTGCTTTCGCGTAGATAACCTTGCTCCATTACTATGACTCGGTTGCAAAGTTGGGCGACAACACCGAGGTCATGGGTGATGAAGATAATTGACATACCAAATACTGGCTGCAGTTCTTTCAGTAAGGTTAGAATTCGCTTTTGTGTTGTAACGTCGAGAGCGGTACTTGGTTCGTCGGCAATTAATATGTCAGGTCGACAAGCTAGTGCCATAGCAATCATGATACGTTGGCAAATACCGCCTGATAGTAAATGTGGGTACTCTTCTAAACGCCGCTCTGGTTCGGATATACCGACTTGTGTTAGCAGTCGAATACTCTCAGTTTTTATTTCATCCGCGTTTTTTTCTGGAAAATGGAGCGTAAAAATTTCAGTAAGCTGGTCTTTTATACGTTGCACTGGGTTAAGTGCTGACATGGGCTCCTGAAAAATCATTGATATTCGTTTGCCACGCAACTGATAGTAGTGGGCGGAGGTCTCTCTGATTAGCTCACTGCCGTCAAAGGTAATACTGCCAGCTGTGATTTTGCTAGTCGGCTTTGGCAATAAACCCATAATGGCCAGTGAGGTGACACTCTTGCCAGAACCGGATTCGCCAACAATACCAAGAATATCACCGCGCTGTAGTTCAAAACTGACATTATGTAGCACCTCTCGTTCAGTATCATCTCCAGCAAAAGAGACACAGAGATTCTGCACACTTAGCAGTGGGGTCGCCATAAACTATACTACCGTCTCCAGGTATCATCAACGATGGTGCGGCTAGGTAAGGGGTTGCCTTCTTTTTTTGCTTTTTCAACGACGTCTTTATATTCGGTATCCATCCAAAAGAGTCCACCGCCAAATACTGATGTTAACGAAGTTGTCCTTTTTGTGCCGTAGAAAGATGGCAATTTTAGCCAAGCCCAATGGGCCGAGCGGGTATAGGGTACCTTGGTGGTGGGAATCATAACGGCGCTATCATGAATCATTTGTTCTAATTGATGGGCCTGAGCGACACGTTTTTCTTTCGATAGCTCTTTTCGATAAGCCTCAATAAGTTTATCAAGTTCGGGGTCACTGTAGTTGGTAATATTGTTTGTTTGTGGCTTATTGGCATTAACCGAGTGGTAGAATTCCCAATATCTTGGTGAGAGCCCTCCACCTGACCATGCCATCCAAGCGATTTGATGCTTTTTTTCTAATACTTGTTTAAATGATGCGGCGGAGTCAAGGAGCTTTAAATTAAGTTCAACACCGGCTTTTTTGGCTTCCTCTTTTATAACAACTAGTCGATCGGTGTGATGTTGCGCACCATAGTTGACTTCAAATGCTAAACGCTGCCCCCCCTTTGTTCTGATGCCATCAGAGCCAAAGTTAGACCAGCCCGATTGGTTAAAATAATAATCAGCACGTTCGACATCAAACTCTCTTGGATCGATTTTAGTATTACTATAGTCATTGAATCCGACATGGTGAGTTTCCAAGCGCTCGTAGTCGCCACGTAACACGCTATCGATTACTTTATTGATGTTGATAGCATGAGCTAAGCCTTGACGCACATTGATGTCATCAAGCGGCTTTCTCGCCGTATTCAACCACATACCGGCAGCAGGCTGAGGAAGGTCGTTATAAAATTTGACTTTATGAATATAACCTTTGTCAAATAACTCGCCTTTCGCTTTTTCATGCCAATAATGGGGTAGTACTAGTGGAAAGCTATCTAGTTCGCCTTTTAAAAAGTGGGTCCAAGCAATATTCTGGTCACGAATTACTTTTATTCTCACCTTATCAACGTTGAAACGGTGTTTATAGAATTTTTTGTTTTCGGCCCACCAGTTGTCGAGGCGCTTGAATGTGATGAACTTGCCTTTTTTTATTTTATCAATGGTATAGGCTGAGGTAGTGGGTTCTTTTTTCCAGTTATAATTTTGTACCCAGTTTTCGTCCAGCTGATGAAAGTGCCTTGGTTTGGGAGAAATGGCAGTCGCAGCGATGAGTTCATCTCGTGGTTTGGCGTGGCCGGAGACCACTGCAATGGTGTAGTCATCATACTTAATAACGTCGGTAATCTGCTTACTATAGTATTCGTTGTACCAAGGGGCGACAATGTGTTTAGAACGCATAAACTCTAAGGTAAAAAGATAGTCATCCGCTGTAATTTTATTGCCATCTGACCAAGTGGCTTCGGGGTCTAACTGGTAATAAACAGTTTTTTGGTCAGGAGCAATGGCCCAGTGGGTCGCCAAAGCCGGAATGGGGTTGAGTGTGTTGGGGTGAAAGTCCACTAAACCCATTTGCAAATCTCTTAACAGACCGGCAAAACTGCCATTTGAATCTGGGCCGACAAGACGCAGGGTCAGGGGAAAGCTGGGGATATACGTGGAAAATGAGCCGCCTCTTTTGGCTTCAGGGTCGGCAAATATTTTGTCGTCATTGTTGGTTGTCCACTCAATATTGTCAGGTAATTTAGCTAGCGCGGGTTCTGTTTCGGCACTGGGTGTGGAAGGCTGGGATACTTCTGCCGATGATTGATCTGGTTGAACTGCGGGCGATGATGTTGCGGCGTTAGCAGGGGGTTTAGCCGTTCCTGAATCATCACACCCGCCCAAAAGTAGTGATGCGAGAAAAATGGCGATGGCGAAACAAAGAGAGTGGTGTAAAGGGGTTGTCGTATTCATTGTCATAGCCGCTTCTGTTGTGTTGCGTTATTTAGGTTTATTCGTAATAGGTAAACTTTTTCGGATCAAATGATTCTCTTACCGCTTCGCCGACCCAGGTTACCATGGTTAATATGCATACCATTGCTGTAACAACGGAACCGGCTATCCAATGGTAACTTAAATTGCCAATACCTTGTCTCAGTAGTTCACCCCAGCTAGGTGTCGGTGGGGGTAATCCAAAACCGAGATAATCTAATGCTGTCAGTGTAGTGATGCCACTCGCAATAGAAAAGGGGATAAATGTAATTAAAACCGATATAGAATTGGGCAATAGGTGATGTAGAATAATTCGGCTGTCTGAAGCCCCTAGCGCTTTTGCGGCTAATGTATAAGTACGAGACTTCTCTTTATAAGTTGAGGTGCGCATATACCAGGTTATGCCAATCCATTCAAAGAAAACCAGAATGGCGATTAGCACCCAGAAATCCGGTATCATAATCGACGCAACAATCATAATGACATAGAGAGTAGGGACGGATGACCAAATCTCTATGATACGCTGAAAGATGATATCGAAAGCTCCGCCGCGATACCCCATTAAACAGCCAATGGTGGTACCGATCGCGTAGTTGAAAATAAGTAATAGCATTGAAAATGCCATCGAGAGCCTAAAGCCATAGATGATTCTCGCTGCTACATCTCTACCGGCCGCATCAGTACCGAGGTAGTGTTGTTGTGACCATGATGGGGCATGAGGTGGATATTGGCCGGCTATCGTATTGGATTCATAGGGATTATAGGGAATAGGTGGCATCAGTACCCAGTTGCCGCTTTGTTCTTGTTGAAAGATGTGTTTAAGCTGGCGGTAATTCGTTTCGTACTTATAGTCGAGGCCGAAATAGTTACCTGGAATGAAAGCACCATAAGTTGGGAAATAAAGTTTATTATTGTAAGAAACAACTAACGCTCGACTGTTAGCGATAAGCTCGGCCATGCATGATAATACCATTAGTAAAACCAGTATTACGCCCGACCAGTAACCGCGTTTTATTGATTTAAAACGCTGGATTTTTTTTGCCGTTAATGGGTGTAAGTGCATATCAACTAAACGACTCTTAAATCAATTAACTGTCAAATCAATTAAACTGAACCCTGGGATCAACGATGGCAACACAGAGGTCTGATAGTATATTGCCTAGCAGAAATAACCCAGAGGATATGACTAAAATACCCAGTACGACCGGGTAATCGCGTTCTACTAGGGATTCATAACCCAATAAGCCCATACCATCAATGTTAAAAATGGTTTCAACTAAAAATGAACCAGTCAGTACAAATGAAATGGTATGACCAAAGGAGGTTGCTAGTGGAATGAGACTATTGCGTATGGCGTGTTTGAGAATAGCATCCTTAAATGTCAGACCCTTGGCCATGGCTGTCCTGACGTAGTCGGCTGCTAGGTTATCCATTAAGCTATTTTTCATCATCATGGTCATTACGGCAAAACTGCCGATCAGATACGACAGCAATGGCAATACTGCATGACGCAGTAGATCTACCACTTTTTCAAAGAAAGTAAGATCATCAAACTCGTAGCTGACGAAACCGCCCAACGGAAATATATCCCAATGCGACGCAAACAGTGAGATTAGAATGATACCAAAGACATAGTTGGGGATAGCGTAGCCTAGAAACACGAGGGCGGAAGAAAAATGATCTATAGGTGTGGAGTGTTTTATGGCTTTCAAGATACCTAAGGGTATGCAGACAGAGTAGGTAATGACAAGCGTTAATAAACCGTAAAAAATAGAAACGGGAAAACGCTCAACGATAATATCCCATACTGGCTCATTGTAACGGCTCGAAGTGCCTAAATCGAAGGTGAGAACTTTTTTTAACCACAAAAAATAACTTATGATGACCGGCTTGTCAAAACCATAATAAGCATTGAGCTGCGCTAATTGCTCTTCTGATAATGTTGAGCCGCCGACACCGTCTATTTGTTCAATACCCATTTCGGCATTGGCAATTTGTGCCTGTGTTACCATGCGTTCCACCGGACCACCGGGTACAAAACGGGTAATGACAAAAACAAGAAGGGTAATGCCGATAAATGTAGGTATAGTGAGTAATAGCCTGCGAATAAAGTAGGTTGTCATAAATCAACTAAAATTCAATGTTTAGTGGTCGGTGGTTACTCTTGGTGGCCATCGTTATCAGTGGGAATAGGGTGCTCAATCAATAGTTATTGCATGAGTTTTGACTAGTCATGCTTCTGTTTGTTACTTCCTCATCGTTAACGTGCCACTATTACTGGGTTGTACGCTATATAATAATATCGGTTGTGCTGTTTTGGCCACGCAGAACTGACGGTCTAATTGTAGTCTACGCGCACCTATTCTACACGATAAGGTACATATTTTTGTGTTTATTTAAGCGATTGAACCAATCAGATCAGATTTGCTTCCGCTTGGCGCGGGTAATTTTTAGTCCATTGGCTTGGAGGGGATATGGTAACTGAATCTTCGTATAAGCCGTTACAACATAAGCCGTCGCAAACTGTTCTAATGACCGGCGGTACTGGTTTAATTGGTAGAGCCCTTAGTCAATCGTTAGCCATTCGGGGTTATCGTGTCTATGTGCTCACGCGCGGCAGTTCACGGCGGCAGAACCGTCATCAGCATACTGCCAGTCGGAAAAACTCCAGTGGGAAAAATCCCAGTGAACAAAACCTGAGTGCACACAGCTCAAGTCATAATACCTTAACCGTACAAACTGTTCTGTCCTTAGATGAGATCCCTGTGGCTGTTGATATTATTGTTAACCTTGCCGGTGAACCAATCGATAAACAACGTTGGAGTGATTCGTTTAAGCAAACATTGGTGCAAAGCCGGGTTGATATCACTGAGCGGCTATATCGTTGGGCTAAAGCACAGAAAACGCCACCGAGTTTGATAGTCAGCGCATCTGCAGTGGGTTGTTATGGTGCACAAGGCGATAATCTGTTAACTGAGGATAGCCAGGCGATCGATTGTTTTTCAAGACGCCTGTGTGTAGCGTGGGAAGCTGCCGCTCGACAGTTTGCAACATTAACCACGCGAGTTTGCATTGTCCGTATTGGCGTGGTGTTTTCACCTTTCGCTGGCGCCTTTCCTAAATTGGCGAAACCCATTAAATGGGGCGTTGGTGGAAGAATAGGTGACGGCAGCCAATATATATCCTGGATACATATCGATGATCTTGTGCAAGTGTTTATTCATTTATTCGAGAAATCTGAAGCCAGTGGTGTCTATAACGCTACTGCACCAAACCCCGTTTGCAATAGTGAACTGACAGCTAAATTATCTCTCGCATTAAGACGGCCTGCCTTATTGCATCTGCCAGCGTTGATGGTGCGTTTTATGTTTGGTGAGATGGCTGAAGAATTACTATTGAAGGGACAGCGAGTTATCCCACAGCGTTTACTTGACAGTGGGTTTCTGTTTGCTTGCCCTGACGTTGAGGATGCTATTACGCTGTGTTTATCATCCCGCGAATGACGGTCCATATAGGTACCTTCAGCCTCGGTTTGATTTAGATCTAGCTGAATCAAGAGAGCCAAAGTCTACTGGCGACGAAAATAATCAGCAGAATATCAATTTAATCGTAACTAAGTTTGGTTGCTTTACCTTGGAAAATTTTATAAACAAAGGCCGTATAAGCAATAATAGCAGGCAGGGTCACAGCAACACCAATTAACACGAATTTAAGAGACTCGGGGGCAGCGGCCGCTTCCCAAATAGTGAGTCGGCCGATGACAATATCTGGATATAAACTGTATGCCAGTCCGATGCCTGCCATGACGCAGATGAGTAGTGTACAGGCGAATACGATCCACCCATAACCGGCTTCAAGCGCTTCTCTTTTATAGAGTAACCAGTTAATTGTTAAATAGGCGACAATACAAGAGAGGGGAATGGGCAACAAGCCAATCACATTTGGCATGACAAACCATTTTGCCGCAATTTCTTCGCTAACGATAGGTGTAGCCACCGACAGTAATAAGAGAGCGATTCCCATTGGGATAGTAGCGGCTCGCCCCCAACGCACGGCCTTTCTAAATAAGCCTCCTTCGGTTTTAATCATCAGCCAACCAGCGCCAAGTAGTACATAGAGAGCAGGTAGTGTTAGTGCGATAAGTCCGGAAAACATAGTGTTTACTACGTTAACCGTTAAGCCAGTAATATAGGCACCCAGCATCCATCCTTGGCAGATTGAGGCAGTCAGTGAACCAGCAAACAATGCGCCATCCCAGAAACTCCGCTGACTAACTTCGGCTTTGACGCGAAAGTCAAACGCTACTCCGCGTAGGATAAGCCCCATTAGCATAATGGTCACCGGGAGATAGAGCGAGGTTAAGACAATGCCGTGTGCTTGGGGAAATGCAATCAAAAGAACACCTACCCCGAGCACGATCCACGTTTCATTCGCATCCCAAAATGGAGCTATGGTGGCAATCATCAAGTCCTTTTCGTCATCATCCGCTAGTGGTAGCAACATGCCGACGCCTAAGTCATAGCCATCCAGCATAACGTAAGCTAACATGGCAAAGCCCATAATGAACATAAAAATAATGGGTAACGCTTGATCGATCATTGGCCGTCTCCGATGGCTGAGGTTTTGTCTTTAAAGCCATACTCATGCAGTAAAGACAGTGATTTTGCCGGCTTGCTGGACATATAGCGTAGTGCTGAGACATAGGCTAGCAATAAAAACAGGTATAAAAACACGTACCCAAATAATGTACCCAAGAGGGTCGCGCTAGCATGCTGGGCGACGACTTCATGGGTCTCAAAGAGGCCGTAAACGATATAGGGCTGGCGGCCAATTTCAGTAACATACCAACCAGCTAAGGTAGCGACCCAACCTGAAAATGTCATAGCAGACAAAGCTTTTAATAAACGAGGTGAGGGCTTTTGCTGACGATATAGCACCCAAGCGGCCCATACTGATACCAGTATCATCAACATACCAATCCCGACCATGATACGAAAGGACCAAAACAAAATAGCCACGGGCGGGTGTCTACCTTCAAATGCATCTAAGCCTTGCACCTCTCCATCTAGTTCATGTGTTAACACTAGGCTCGCTGCTTTGGGGATTTCTATAGCGAAGTGAGTTTTCTGTTGGTCCTCGTCTGGCCAGCCAAACACAGTAAATGGAGCACCTTTTTGTGTGTGCCAGATGCCCTCTACAGCCGCAATTTTTGCTGGCTGATGTTCAAGTGTATTGAGCCCATGCAAATCACCGATCACTAACTGTAGCGGGGCGGCTACCGCTGCCAAAATAACACCTGTTTTTAATACGAGTCGAGTCGCTGGACCTTCAAGGTTTTGTTGAATGCGCCAAGCGCTAATTCCGCTTATTAAAAATGCGCACGTCAGCAGTGAAGCATTGAACATGTGGGCAAAACGGTAGGGGAAAGACGGATTAAAAATGATAGCTAACCAGTCCTTAGCGTAAAACTTACCATCAATGAGCTCAAAACCGGCGGGCGTTTGCATCCAAGAGTTCAAACTTAATATCCAAAAAGCAGAGATTGATGTGCCTATGGCGACTAACGCAGTGGCCGCCAAATGCATCTTGTTACTGACTTTATCTTTGCCGAACAACATGATGCCGAGAAAAGAGGCTTCGAGGAAGAACGCAGTGAGTACCTCGTACCCTAGCAGGGGCCCGGAGATGTTGCCTGTTATTTCAGTAAAGCCCGGCCAGTTGGTGCCGAATTGAAAACTCATGGTAATGCCGGATACCACGCCTAGCGCAAAGGTTAGGGCGAATACTCGCACCCAAAAAGCATATGCATAATCCCAGCGTTTATCACCAGTGACGGTAAATCGCCATCTGAAAAACCAAAGCACCCACGCCAATCCGACGGAGATGGCGGGAAATAAAATATGAAAACTGATATTAGCGGCAAACTGAATTCTAGCTAATAAAAAAGGGTCAAAATCCATTCACTGTCCATTTGTTTCTTGAGATTGGAAATCGATATCTATTTTTACGATGAGCAATACTTGTTGAAAAAAGCCTGCACTTGCTCAAGCCAGTGTGAGTTAAGCTCGTTGGTAATTTGTATGACGAGCTAAATTAGTCGATTTAGCGTTGTCTTAACCATATCTATTATGTCTGTAGCAACTTAATAAATATATAAAAATAACAGTAACGTAAACGTAACTATATTGGTTCTAGCCCATTTAGTTTTAATTCGTTCTGCTAGTGGCTTGCTGCTATGACTGTCATGATCAGTACTTGCATGATTGGTGCCTACATGACATGAATTCACATGACATTAACTCAAGAATTGCTTGCATGCGAGGTGTATGCTTCGTCACCGTATGAGCCTAGCTTCCGATGGAGCGACGTATTATAACGTTTAGTGAGCAATTAGTCTTTCAAAAATGCACTGAAATTGCCACCAATGCATCAATTTGATGCATTATATTGGGTAAATATCGATCTTTTTACGTTTTTTGGTGAGTTGTAGCGAACTTGTAGTGGTTGAACTGTTTGTCGATGATTTATTTTCCTAGATTTTTTTAGGATAATGGCGGCCTTTTGCTTTTAGTAGTCTCATGTTTTCCTCTGCCTTAGCATTACCGCAGATTTGTATGGGTAATAAAGAACGGTGCAGAAACTAAAAGCGATGATGTAAGTAATAGATAGCAGTAAAAAGTGGTAAATAAATAGTAACGATGTAATAAAAACAGGTAAGTGTATATGTCGGTGTGGTCAAACAAATTTAGGCTTAACAACGTTCTAGCTAAATCCCAAGTATCGTTGGTGTTGTTATTGGTTAGTTGGACTTTGCTAACAAGTTGTTCCACCCGGCAGGTACTTGATAACCTTGAAGGTTCAACTGAGCAACGGCTGGTAACCCACAGTATTGACCAGTTAATAAGGGCATTACCTGACGAGCCTTTATTTAAAGTGGAAGGTAAAAAGCTATATATGAAATCGCACTTTATCAAACGGCACCCGCTGCTTGATTACGCAAGTGCACGACTGAAAGCAGAAATATCATATCGCTATCAAACAACGTGGGTTACAGAAGAAACCGATGCAGATTTTTTTCTCGAGGTGTTTTTTACTTCGTTAGGCACTGACCAAGACAGTTTTGGTCTGTCGATACCATTGCCCGTTCAGGGCGATGACACCGAGGTTGCTTCGTTAGAGCTGCTGTCATTGAGGATGTTTCACGGAATTAGTGAAATGTACTTTTATTTAACAGAGATAGATTCTCACACCGTGGATTATGTGCCGCACCAAAAAGCCCAGGTGAGAACGGATTCTGTGGTGACGCCAGTTATTACACTACCGTTAAACACCATGGACTAACGGGCTAGTTAGGTTACGTGCGTCACCGGTTTTATTGTAGCTAGCCTATATTAGGTAGCCCAATGCCTGAGTTCAGCCCAATCATCTTGTGCGCCAATAAACCAAGCTGGTGGAGCGGCACTACTGCCAATCGGTTCAAGTTGATCGTACTTATTAATAACACTTTTTAGTTGAGATCGTTGCTGTGGTTCGATATCAACAAAAAGAACGTGTTTACCTTTATTCAGCACAGGTTGTAGTTTTCTTAAAATGGGGTGGGGTCGCTGAATACCAATAAAGCCACCTTCCCAAGTACAGAACCCAAGTACAACAATCGCCAGAAAAATGAAAGGCGGCCAGCCGGCTAGATCGACAATTTTGGTATGGTAAGCTGTGCCAATGATGAGGCTCGATAAAATGATACCGATAACTGCACCGATGATAGTTAAGTGTATAACATCTTTTCTGATAAAAGGGTTTGCAGATTCAAGGCCATTTTTATCAACATCCGCGTTGCGGTTGCTAAGAATATGAATAAGTGGGTTGGTGACCCCATTATTTTTTAGCGCTTGTTCAATCTGATCAAGGTTGTCAAGACTATTGCTGATAAAGTAACACCGCTTCATAACCTATCCTCTTCACATATTCTAAAGTTGCCATCCTCAAGCAAAAACCAGAGGCTATGAGGTAATTCGGTAATGCGTTTATGTTAACTATTTCGTCTAATGATTAATTAGGAAACTTATATTGACTTGCGAAAACGTACGTGGATTTATCTAAGAACGGAACTACTAAATGCTAGACAGGCAACATCCTTGTATTAAAAGCCGCCAATGTGCAACTATTTTACGCCCGTACTGAAAAAATTGTCTAGTACTCAATAGTCGTTATCATGCAATATCTTGCAAATTAACAAAAAAAAGAGGGTTGATAAATTCGAGGTAATAAGAAGAATTTTCTTTGTTACCTGGCGGATATAAAAATAATACAGAAAATAGGCTATTATCAAAAAAGTTATGTTGAAAATTTTTTTTATTCTGTTTGTTTACCTACTAAAAATTGGTAATTTACAAATTTATATTTCTTGCACCTTCACCGTATCACCATTTTTTAACTCTCTATCAGGATGAACGACAACTTTGTCACCGGCACTGAGCCCACTGATCACTTGCGAAGAAAGACCATTTTGCTGACCGACGGTAACGTTTGTTATTATCGCCTTATCATCAGCTAATTTGAAAACTGCCCAGCTATTATTGTATCTGAATAAACTCGACGTCGGAATTTGCAGCACGTTATCAGCTTGCCAAAGCACAAAAGCTGCTTCAATACGATAACCGTCTCCTAGTCGTTGCCAGGTGTCAAATGGGGAAGTGATATTCGCGATGACCCACACGCGTTGCTCTTCGACTCCGAGTGCTGAAGTCTTAGTGAAGCCGACGGGCTCAATTAATTTCACGATGCCCTTTAAGATCGACCCACCCCAGTGTTCAAATCGAACGGACATACCCGGTGTTATTTTAACAGCATCAAAGCTTAATACATCGA
>JANQMK010000250.1 GCA_028280085.1 Pseudomonadales bacterium | reverse complement strand
CCAGAAATAGGTATAAAAGCTGAGAAACTTTACAACATCAACTAGATCATTTCCCTATATACCTAGAAAAAACAAAGGTTTAAAATAAACCCCATAACTTACATTGCCACAAAACAGCTTGAAGATCTCTCTCACTATTTTCTAGCTATTTTCTAACTATTACTTTAGTTAGATTGTTAGCAGGCAATTCAACCTCTATCGCCTACAGGGCTATTATTCCAGATCATTGCTTCACCAGCAATCAATTTCGGCTTTTTTTCCTCATAAAATACCATCCATTTGCGACACCACAGACTTTATAACAATAATAAATGCCGCTTATCACAAACTATAGCTTAAATAGGCATTTTCTATGGCAACTCTGTTATATACATACTTATTTATTGCCGTCTTAAACTGAAACTGTTCCTCATTACACTGGAAAAAGATCTTGTTTTCACGTACTGAGTCAACCAGAGATAATAGCGCTAAACAGTTAGAATATAAGTAGTATTTTTTAGAAAGAGCATTCACTAAGATTGTTAGCCAATTAAACTAGGGCACCTCTGAATAATGAGGCACCCTAGTAACTGTTGGTAAATTTGACGTTTATCGCGTCATATATATGACGGTTCAGGTTTTATAAGTAATATAATTTACCGTCATTCCTATAGTTGCAACGATTTAGTTGCAACGATTACCAGTTGCGACCATTACCAAAACCAGGTCAACATAAGCAAGAACATAAACAAAAGCAATACACGCTAAAATATAGACAACCAGTATTATTGATTATGATAACCAGGTTAATCGTTTTTCTCGATCACTAAAAATCAATAAATTAAACGCCAGACATTGAAAGCAAGGATAAATAGTCAAACACGTAAAAACATTTTGGTTTACTGCTTTATAAATTTATTGTATTTACTGAATCCGCCACGCTGCCATAGGTTGAGGACAGGAGCCCATTGCCCTCACAACGCCTATAACATAACAACGCTCATCAAAAGAGACTCTTTATATTTGCACTTATTATGTTCTTACACTTAACAAACCAAGGACGCCATTTTTCTTGTTTAAAGCAACTTCATGAGTATATATTCAAGCAAATAATGCTAAAAAAACCGATTCAACCATACTTATATTTGTTGTTGAAAAAATATAGCTTTTATCTTTAAAACCAACTAACAATGCCTTCGCAAACCACGAAGGTCTAAGATCTGCCTTCACCACCTTCCAACATTTCCACTCTACATCAAACATGCCTCATATTTAGCTCAAACTCAGCACCTCTCACTCGAGCATTCCAGGCTTTGAAAAAGTTACGAACACGAAGGTAAACAGCATTGCTGAACTGTTACCAAGTCACAGTTGTGGATATTGAATACTAGCAGCTAATAATAAAGCCCGTTTAGCAACTGGCGCGCTATCGCTTTGGTTGAGCCCTTTCTCAATAGCCTACCATAAATCAGCTAAGCATCGATAACCAGACCCATCTATAACCACATATAATTTTATTATAATCAATGACTTATATAGAAAATATCAAGTTATAACTAACATTAAGTATAGAAAATGATAAACCCCTAACTCACAATGTTCACTGCATCTGGGCTAATTAATAACTGTGTTGACGTATCACTAATAAGCCCACAGTTTAAGTTATGGTAATAAACTAGGCTTGTTTCAATTGACTAATAAACTGGTCTGACTCATTAATTGACTTTTCCATCGCTTCGACCAAACGACTAATATCAATTTTAACACTGTTTAACTCAGTCTTAATGGACTTGATAGCTCGCGCATTGAGATTATGTTTTAGGTATAGTACATGGTCACGCAAGGTATTAAGGACTGGATCTATACGTTTCTCGGCTAAGCGCATTGCAGTAAGCAATTTTTTATACTGCTTTTCAGTCGCCTTCAGTTTATACTCACTGTCACGCCTTAATCCTTGGTTAGTGTATTGTGTTAGTTCTTGCCGCCACTCTTTGAACAGATGCTCAGCGACACTTTCGACTTTACCAATGCGGTCGCTAATGGTTTGTGCCGTTTCTTCACTATCTTCAAATGCGGTTTTCAGCCGATTATAGTTATCTTCTAATTCGCCACCATCAAACTGGGTAATGGTTTTCAATTCTTCCAAGGCGTTATAGAATTGTTCTTTTGAATCCTTCTGCACATCTTGAACATCCTCAATCCTATCAACCAAGATATCACGTTTGTGAAACCCGACCTTTTCCATTGCGTTATAATAGGTGGATTCACAAGCGGACAACAAAGAAAGCGCCACTATGAGCGGAATTGAAAAATATCGCATTTTTTAACCTCTGTCATATTGTAAGTTACGGTATGTCAAAGTTACCCCGAATCATAAAACAGCGCTTTGACATTCATAAATAGTAAACATTCACAAGTAGCTAGTTGAACGGCGACACCATTGCTGGCAGCTGTATTTGCAGACTTTTTTTAGTCATTTCACACTAGCGCATGAGGATATATCGTGCGACAATCAGTACGGATTGCATACACCGCCCCATAGTCGGCAAATCTTCGTTCATCATAACATGCAGAAGTAATATTCAGACACTTTTTATAGCGCTCTATCAATACCGGCCGTAGATATGGCGATGGTTTTGTCCTATTATTTTCACTTTACCATTATTTATCATTGAGCTAAATCGGCATATAGCTATCGTGAATCCACTATGAATTCAGATCAACAGGTAGTCGGTGGTGGAATCAAAAAGGTTCTTTACACCCTCAACACCGTGCGCAAAATTGGTGTCAAACGTTCAGCTAAGGCACTGCAAGCAAAAAACACCTGTAAGGCCTGTGGGCTAGGCATGGGTGGACAACGTGGTGGAATGACAAACGAAAAAGATGAGTTCCCCTCAGTCTGTAATAAAAGTATACAAGCTCAACTAAGTGATATTCAGGGCCCAATACCTGAAGAAATTTTTAAACACACATTGGATGAATTGAGAGAGCTTTCAGCCCGCGAGTTAGAAACATTGGGACGTTTAGGGTCGCCTATCTATAAATCTAAACTATCAAACAGATTTATTCCTATTAGTTGGGATGATGCTATTAGCAAGGCGGTCACAGGGTTATCTAACTCGACGCCAGACAGAACTTTTTTTTATACATCTGGCCGTTCTTCAAATGAGGCAGCCTTCGTTTTACAATTGCTAGCAAGAATGTACGGTTGCAATAATGTCAACAACTGTTCCTATTACTGCCATCAAGCAACCAGCGAGGGCCTATCGACCACCATTGGCACCGGCACGGCAACCGTTGAACTCAATGATTTAAGTTTATGTGATTTGATTTTTGTCATAGGCGCTAATCCCGCCTCAAATCATCCACGTTTTATTCATCAATTAAAAAACTGTCGCGATCGCGGTGGCAATGTCATCGTTATTAATCCAGCGAAAGAAGCTGGCCTCGTGAAGTTTGCAGTGCCTAAAAGCCCAACATCTCTAATTATTGGTGGGCATCAAATCGCTTCTAAATATCTACAACCGGCTATTGGGACAGATATCGCTCTATTCAAAGGTATTGCCAAAGCAGTTATTGAACTTGGGCAAACTGATACAACATTTATTGATTCCTGTACTAGTGGCTTTAGTGACTATTTAAATGATATCAAACAAACCTCCTGGCACGATATCGTTACATTATGTGGTATAGAAAAAGATTGTATTGAGTCGGTGGCAGCTTGCTATGCTCGAGCTAATAAAGCCGTATTTGCCTGGGGTATGGGCATGACACATCACACACATGGTGTTGAAAATGTAGAAGCTATCGCAAACCTCGCGATGCTACGAGGTATGCTCGGAAAACCCGGAGTAGGTTTATTACCACTACGAGGACATAGTAACGTACAAGGTATTGGTACCGTCGGTGTAAAGCCAGTTTTAGCGGAAGATATATTTAAAAAAATAGAAGACGAATTTAATATTAGCGTTTCCCGCGCTAAAGGCATGGATACACTGTCTTGTTTACAGGCGGCAAGTGAAGGCAATATCGATGCCGCTATTGTTATGGGTGGTAATCTATATGCGGCGTCGCCTGGCGCAGAATGGACCCGGCAAGCGCTCGATAACATTGATTGCAAAGTTTTTTTGACCACAACGCTCAACAGTGGTCACATTTATGGCTGCGATAATAGCGAGAGTTTAATTCTACCTGTAACAGCTAGAGATGAAGAATGGCAACCGACAACACAAGAATCAATGTTCAATTATGTTCGTTTTAGCGACGGAGGAATCACTCGTTTAGACAATGTACGCCCCGAAATTAATATACTATCGGACATTGCCGATAGTCTACTGGTAAGCGCGCCGTTTAAGTTTGCTGAATTTAAACAACATCAAAAAGTACGTCAAGCGATAGCACAAATTGTCCCCGGCATGCAGGCTCTTAAAGATATCGATACAACTCGACAGGAATTTCATATTGACGGTCGCATCAAGCATACACCTACATTCAGTTTACCCCAAAACCGTGCAAAGTTTATCGTTAATCCGTTAAGTAATTTACTTAAATCGCGGCAACAACACCAGCAATCAGACAGCAGTGATCTCGATTTTACTTTAATGACAGTCAGAAGTGAGGGTCAATTTAACAGTATCATCTATGAAGAACATGACAGTTACCGCAATATTCCCCATCGGTGGTCAGTACTAATGAATCCAGCAGATATGCGAAAGCTTGGACTCGATAATGAAGATACTATTACACTACAAACTCAATACGGCACTATGGAGAATGTCAGTGTATTCCGATTTGATTTACCCGCCCAATGTCTGATGGCTTATTATCCTGAAGCAAATATACTACTTGGCCAACAGGCAGACCCACGCAGCCGAACACCAGCATTTAAATCCGTAGCGGTAACGGTGGTCGTTTAATTATAGAGATTTTGTCTAGCTGCAACTTTTGAGTCTGCACTTTAGCGGTAACTGAATAAATTCCATTAAATGAGCAATACTCTCAACCTGAAAACTAACCCGTTTTGGCTTATGGGTTAACAAAACGATTTAAAGACTGGCGCTCAGCACTAGGTTACGGCTATAGCCAGCTGTAAAAAGTAGTTTGGACACATTCACGCCCGCCTCTTTATAATCAAGGCCGGTTCCTAAACTCGCTTACATTAACTACCTTTAATGATAATATCAGCTAACTGGCGCGACAGATTCAACTGCCGCCACTGGTTTATCGATATTAGAAAGCGGGTTATCCCTAATAAGCTCCAGCGCGGCATTTGCAAATGCTTCTGGGCTGTCTTCTTGTAAAAAATGCCCTCCCGCAACACGTCGGTGTTGCCGGCCTTTGGCACCAGGAATGCTGTTTTGTAAAATGTTATCCAAATTACGGGTAACTGGATCGCTCTTAGAAAAGCAGGTTAAAAACGGTTTGTTCCATTTTTCTAAAATTTTCCAGGCCGCTTTATTGGCCTCCGTTGCTGGATCAAAAGGCGTGATTGGCACTAGGCGAGGAAAGGCCCGAGTACCAGCCTTGTACTTATTGTCTGGAAAAGGCGCATTATAAGCGGCCACTTCGTCTTCATCTAATGTCCGCCTAGTGGCATATTGCAGTATTCCGCCCACTGGAAACCGCGGCGTCAACACCGCGAAGGTTTTCCAAATCATAAACGCCACTGAAGTCGCCACGCCAAATTTTTTAAGATACTTAAATTCGCCAGTAGGCAGAAAACCGTTACCAACCACAATCCTCGCAAAGCGATGCTCTTTTTCTGCAGCGACTCGCAAACCAATAATGGAGCCCCAATCTTGACAAACCAAAGTAATATTGCGCAAATCAAGCTTTTCAACCAAAGTGGTCGTCCAATCCATATGGCTCTGATAAGAATAATCTTTAATTTTTGTCGGCTTATCTGACTTACCAAACCCGATTAAATCCGGCGCTACTACACGATAGCCGGCAGCCGCGCAAATGGGAATCATATGTCGATAAAGGTAGCTCCATGACGGTTCGCCATGTAGCATTAAGATAGTCTCACCTTCAGGATGGCTACCAACATCTACATAATGCATGCGTAAATTATCGGCCACATCTATATAGTTGGCTTCAAAAGGGTAATCTTTTAATTGGGCGAAGCATTTTTCTGGGGTGCGAAGAACTTTCATATAGAATGGTGCTCATATAGTACGGTGCTTTAACCTTTAGCAAAGTTATTTATCCGGGCCGTTAAGCTAACCGCACCTCCAGCCCCTCACATCAAAACCCACAAGACAATGCCATCCTGGTGCAAAGTATGCTGCTAACATCTAAGCCAGTTTTAGATAGCTTTTTAGCTTTTCACTTAACACGTCTGCGGTTGCTAACATTAATTTTTCTGCAACTACATCCACATGACGCTGTCGCCAATCCTCA
>JANQMK010000212.1 GCA_028280085.1 Pseudomonadales bacterium | reverse complement strand
GTTCTTCTGCGCCGTTTACGCTATCCAACTCAAGCCTCGCACTCACCAACCGGCTATCGGTATAAGCACCGTAATTGCCACTCAGGCTAGTACCCGCACATTGAGACCCTTCATAGCAACCGATATCTGCTTCTCCCACTTGCCAGACTCCTCGCTCGGCGCCCCAGTCAGCCCAGCCCTCTTCAAAGCTTCCGCTAAAGGCCGGCGCTTTTTTCACGATTTCAATCGCATCTATATACCAGCCTAAGCTCTCATTAACACCCGTACCGGCCGGTCGATTAGCCGTGTGATAAAAGGCAATACGCACTGTTTCTCCCGCATAAGCCGTTAAATCAACATCTTTCAATGACCAACTTGAGAAATCGGCAATAGACTGGCCAACTGTTTCCCACTCAGACCAGACACCATCAAGCTCATCCCATAAGGAGATTTGCACATACCCCGCATCATAACTTGAATAAGAGAAAGAGTTCTGAAAGCGCAAATGCAGTTCTTCTGCGCCGTTTACGCTATCCAACTCAAGCGTCGCACTCACCAACCGGCTATCAGTATAAGCACCGTAATTGCCACTCAGGCTAGTACCCGCACATTGAGACCCTTCATAGCAACCGATATCTGCTTCTCCCACTTGCCAGACACCTCGCTCCGCGCCCCAGTCAGCCCAGCCTTCTTCAAAGCTTCCACTAAAGGCAGGCGCTTTTTTCACGATTTCGATGGCATCGATATACCAACCCAAGCTTTCATTAGTACCCGTACCGGCAGGTCTTCTAGCAGTGTGATAGAAAGCTATTCGGACCAGTCTGCCCGCATAAGCTGTTAAATCAACATCTTTCAATGACCAACTTGAGAAATCGGCAATAGACTGGCCAACTATTTGCCAGTCGGACCACACACTCTCAACGTCATCCCATAAGGAAATTTGCACATACCCAGCGTCATAACTCGAGTAAGAGAAAGTATTCTGAAAGCGCAAATGCAGCTCTTCATTGGCAGTGACACTCTCTAACTGAATTCGCGGACTAATCAACCGGCTATCAGTGTTTGCGTCATAATTCCCACTCAAATTAGTTGCCGCACATTGGCTACCTTCATAACAACCAATCTCCGCTTCTCCCACTTGCCAGATTCCGTTATCAGCGCTCCATAAATCCCAGCCACTCTCCCAATCTTCGACAAAAATATGTTGACGATAGCGTGAAACTTTTGGCGCTGAGATGTTACCGGCCGCGTCTTTAAACCATACGTGCGCACAAACCTCCGATGCTTCTAAATATACATTATTAAGTCTGTGTTCTACCACTTGTGCATAAGCAGTCGAACTTGTCACCTCCACCCAACTGGCATCGTCTACGGCAGGTGGCTCTAACAAATCACATTGCTGTTCTTGTTCATTAAAGACAGTGTCTACAATAAGATAGCCGACCACACCAACATTATCACTCGCATCCAGAGCAGCATTTACCTCGCGAGCATTGATATCTAAACCACTGAGGTAACGATCCCCAGTCATATTTTCAGGCGCGATAAGATCAACACTGGTATCAATATAGATGATACTATCGGTAGCAGACTCAGAAACAATATTCACGTCTTTAAACCATACCGCGACATTTACAACATCATCAAATTCATAGGTTTGTTGTAAATCGTAACTGACTACGCTGCGGTAGCTATTACTGGGTGTTACCCCAACCCAGTTTCCGTCATCATGTGACGGTGCTACGACGGCTTCACCAATTAGATATTCCTTGACAAAATAACCAGTAATTTCGGTATTAGAATTTGCAGCGATGTCAAGCAACAAGGTAGTTGATCCTGTTTCAACTGCTCCAGCATTAATAAATTCGTCAACAGATTCATTGTTAATAATGTAAATTTGATAGGAACGTGTATTGACCGCTTCAACATTGCCCTCATTATCCACTGCATAATATTTTAGCTCTACCGAAGAACCAATGGCGATAGGCGAACTGTACCGTTCAGAAGGTTGGCTACTGTCAAGACTGTAGTAAATTTCTGCACACCCTGAATCGGCATCATCACATGTTAATGAGATTGTCTGTTCCTCATAATAAGTACCGCTTGGCAGACTTGAAGCACTCACTGGTGGCTGGTCATCTACATTAATTTCATAGCTGACGGTACGCACTTCAGTTTCTTGATTGCCGCTGTTATCAACAGCAAAAAACTTAAGTGTTTTATCAGTCGCAACCGCTATTGGAGACGTGTATAACATTGAACTGGTTGTCGGCGTACTTCCATCGTCAGTATAGTAAATTGCAGCACAGCCACTTTCGTCGTCAACACATAATAATTTTATTTCTAGCACTTGATCGTATGAGCCACCAGGTATATCGGCGCTTGAAATGGGAGGTGTGGTATCGGCAGGCGGAGCTAGGATCGTCACTACTCGGGCAATTGTTGCACTGTTACCAGCCATATCAACCACCGTATACCTAACTTTATACGACCCGACAATATTGACATCAACTTCATTTTCAATCGTAATACTGTCAGTTAAATCGCCATCAATATTATCAACCGCTGTGGCGCCAGCATCTTCATAAACACTACCGACAAACAGCGTTACTACTTCACTACCCTTTAGTGAAATAACAGGCACGACAGTATCTATTACACTAATGACAACTGTTTTCGACTCACTAGTGCTTTGATCATCACTCACCACCAATTCAATGACGTAATCGCCAACCGCGTCAGCAATAAAAGTCGGAGTTGCTGTATTAGCATCTGACAACTCAATCTCGCTATCGCCGGGCTTACTGATGATAGTCCAGGCATACGCCAGATCATCGCCATCACCATCATAGCTACTCAACCCATTTAACACTACTTGAGTGCCTGGAACTACTTCTTGTGCGAAACCAGGATTTGCCTCTGGCGGGTTATTGCCAGAAGATACAACCACTATGACTTGGTCGACAACACTATCTTCTATACCGTCATTAACTGTTAAAGCGATAACGTAAGAGCCCTCTCGATCAGGCATGAATGTGGGCCGCGCAGCGCTGGTATCCGATAGATCCGCATTACTGTCCTGTGGTTTTGATACCAAATGCCAATGATAAACCAAGCCTTGGTTATCAAAATCCAGGCTCTCTTCACCATTGAGTGTGATGAGGCTATTGACCCTAGAATACTGATCTGGACCAGCATCAGCCACAGGACGACTGTTTCCTTCTGCAGCCACTATGGTGACAAAATCCGGACTGCTTTCCTTCTGTCCGTCGCTAGTTACCAGCTCAATCGTATAATCCCCAGCATGATCAATAACAATAGTCGGTTTGGGAGAATTGCTGTCATCAAGGGATGCTGTGCTATCTTCTGGCTTTTGGATAATTGTCCATTGAAACAATATCTCTTCGCTGTCGGCATCAAAACTATCTGTGCCATTCAGTACCGCTAAAACACCTATATTAACTTTTAAATCTATCCCTGCATTAACATTGGGCTGGCTATTATCAGAAGATGCAAAGACACGTACTTCTGCCGGCACACTATTGATTTCATCACCTTCATCTAACTCTCCCACAAAACCCAGCCTGAGCCTAATTACATACACGCCATCCACATCAGGTATAAAACTGGGATTTTCTCTAGAAGGATTATCAAGTGCGACTTGGCTGCCGGCTGGAATTTCTGTGAACGCCCAATCATAGGTAATAAGAATGTCCCTATCTTCACCGCCCTGTTGTAGTATCCCACTGCTTATCCTTCCATCTAAAAAGGTTCGACTACCGGTTCTAGTGAATATCTCTCTACCTGCGTGAGCGACAACATTAATTATCCTGGGCGGATTGATGTCGATATCAATATTAGAATCACCGCCTTCACCGCCGCCTCCACCGCCGCCGCCTCCACCACATGCGGCAGTTGTCACTATTAGAACGAAAAGAAGAAAAGTCTTTTTAATTAATTGCTTATCCATCATAGCCACTCCACTAAAAATTCCTTCAAAAGTTTATCCATACCTTGCTAAGTTATTTGTTACAGCAAATTCTCATCTATTGGCAATCGACCGACCGGTTGAGGCCAAATACCGGATTAACCACCGTTACCACCAGCGCCACCATTCATGCCACCACCGTCACCACCATCGCCACCGCTGCCTCCAGCCGTTAACGCTAGAGCGGCAATGGCAACGACTCCAACCCACACATACCAACGTTTATACCATGGTGTTTCAAAATCAAAATCTGGAATATCCACCGTCAAACTGCCTGTCTTTTTCGACGCCTGTTCACCAACATATATCTGCACTGGTGGCGCACTATAAGGAATCTTTTCATGTTGATTATTTTCAATAAAATAGAAATCATCAGTCAGCGATGAGCTATCCCATGGGGTCTGTTTTCTATTTGTCGCATTCATAACGCCAATGCGAACCCGTTTGAAGGTGTCTTCAAGGCTTAATCCGGCAATCGACATATGATGTAGTAGATGTCGTGTAAAAACACCATTACGGCCTTCACCATCTATAGCAACCTTACCCGGGGCCGTAGCATAAGCGATAAACGTCCCTATAGGCGCATCCATATGAGCTAGCCCCTGGTTGGCACTTCTATAGGATCGAGTAAATGGGTTATTCCGACAGGCATCTAAAATCAATATGTTTACCTTATTATTAGCCAACTCCATGCCATCCAGCACTTTACCCACATCAAGCGCCTTATATTTTATTTGTGTTTCATCCTTAATATCAGAATCTACCGGTATTAAATAATTGCGTCCGGCAATCTGCATACTATGACCAGCATAATAAAAAATACCGGTACCGCCTTCTCGCGTTAATATTTTGGTAAAGCTGTTTACTGCCGTTTCCATATCAGTTTGCAGCCCGTCGAGCACTAACGTTACGGAAAAACCTAATTTCTGTAAGGCATCAGCCATATCTTCTGCATCATTAGCAGGATTCTTAAGTGGTGAATTAATATAATTACTATTACCTATAATGAGCGCATGACGAGCTTGATGTGTAGCTATTTCTTCTTTTGTTTTTAAAGTGATGCCTCGTTCCATTTCTGCAACGACTATTGCATTTGTCCCACTATATGCATCACCAGTTAGTGCATCACCAGTTAGCTCGGCCAGCATCGGGCGCCACGATTCCTGTAAATATTGTACATGCCCCGCCTCATCGTCAAGAGGCACCGATTTATCGCTCTTGGCAATCACAACTTGAAAACTGTCCGCCAGTATTGCGGAGCAGTAAAATCCCAATACCAGCATAGTCACAACTTTGAACGTAGATAACTGACCCATCACGCAAACCCTAATAATATAAACTTACCCAATTGTCTTGTTCCTTCTAACAAGATACACGTTGGTGCGGTAAAAACTAAAAAAGTCGTTCCGCGGTTGTAATAGATGTTTTTGCTTCTCCATAAAAACGCGATCCATTTTTGCCATGTTCTCGCATAATGCTTAGTATCAAGTCCGTAGATCGATGCTCCAACAACAGCAAGCCATTTTTCAGCCTTTCTCCTCGCAATGACGGAAAAGGCTGATCTGAGGCAAACATATAAACCTGTTCACTACCAAATGGCTTACTCACTTGAAAAACAAAACTTGCATGCATTCCAGGTATCTCTATAAAATCCCCTGCCTTAAAAAAGCTGCGGGGATCATGCAAATTTGGTAATAGCTGTACTATATTCTGGGATGCATCTCGATAAATCAGTACCAAATACGCATCCAAACTAGTACTAACAAAGTAAGAAACAACATCTCCATCAACATAAACGGCGTTATCTCCTAGCTGAGAAGTAATGTTCAGCTGAATAGATTTTTCAATCTCTTGCCCCTCATTGCCAACCCGTTCATTCCCATAAACAAGCGGAAGACATAGAATTAACAAGACGGCAACAATACATTGAATATGCATGTTTAATTGATCATTGGGTCGCAACACTTTCAATAATTCCTCACATAGCTGAACCGAAACCTCACCGGTTCAAAGCAAACCCGCCTGATGTTTTGAAAAACAATCCTTCCTCCGTTCTACCTGTTAGTTCCCAGCCGTAACGACGTTGAGGCAGCAATTTTAAATAGCTGAATTGAGCGCTATTCACCAATGTTTTCTCTTCAGCAATAATCGAGTATCCCAGTGAAGACTCCGCCACGCTAAATAAGCGAATGTAGTATTCTTTAGCATCCTCAATTTGCGGCCACTTAAGGTACGTATTGCCCTTCTTATCTTGTTTAATCTCGATACCACTATAAGGCTGTGTGACCTCTTCTGACGCAGCAAAAAAGCCAATTCCTGTGGCGGTTTTTTTTGTCGAAAAGGTGATAATCGGAGCGTCTTGAAAAGATGCAATTATAGCCTGATCATTGTTATCAGAACCCGGTAATGCAGACAGCAACACAACCAAAACTAATGTCGTGATGCCCGTGGCTGGGACGCCGTACCATAAAGGAAATTTTGTTTCCATAAGTTCTCTAAACCTATGAATTAAACGGGCAAACGGCAGAGATATCGCCCTTCCTTGCTTGCTAGATTCCCTAAAACGATACTCAGCAATCTGTTCCGCTGTCTCTATCGCGGGCTGCATCGCTGCCTTATGGGCAGCATAGTGCAGTGATGCTTTTAAATTAGCAGGATTCAATAACTCCCGGTCAACCGTTGCTTGTTCGTCAGCCGACAGTAAACCGGCTATATTTGCCGCAATAACATCCTCGGATAATGTGGCCTGCGGTGAACTTTCGTCAGCAGCGCCCATTACCAACCACTGCTCTGTATACTGAATATTATGCAAACGACTTCGACACACGTCACATTCCAATAGGTGCGCGCGAGTAGCATGAAATTTTTTCAGTTGAGGTGCTCTACAATATTCGTAAAGCATTTCGTCTGATAAATGTAAATCAGTTGTCATTTAGCTATCCGTAGTAAGTGAGCTGTCGGTCTTTAGATGACGACTAACATAAGCCTTAGTGTTAATAGACTGTAACTTTATTGATTTTTGAAAATTTTTTTTGTTATTTTAATTTAATTGCTTTAGCCGCATAACACTTAGCCAACTTCAGTAGCGTTTTTCTGCGAAAAGCATAGAGCTGTTGGCGCTGCTCTTTTTTTTGCGCCTCTCTGTTAATGCCGTCGATGATCAAATCATGAGCTTCTAGCGCCTCGAGAACACTGTATGCGTCTATCCCGTCAATCACCATAGCTTCTAATATAAATTGCTCCACTGGGGTCAAACGAGACCAGCACTGATTAATCTTTTCAGCCGCATCGTCGTATTCCGGATCATGTTCGCTACCCGGAATATCTGTCTGATGCGGTTGCTCTTCTCCCGCTTCTACAGGCAGGGTCATAGATTCAGATTTCGGCTGGCTTAGTAAATGCAGTTTACCCCGTTTAGTCAATTCAATAAGAATTTGATGAGCTAGTCGATCTGTTTCAGCTTCTGTGATTCCCAATTTTTGTGCGATACTAGATATACTGTCACCGACACATAGCAGGCGAAATATTTTACCGGCACTTTTGCCAAGCCCTTGAATATAGCGGGGTATTGTTATGTTCCCTTCAAACCGCCAGTCTTTCCATCGTTCATAGAACATCTTTGAATTAATAATGGTACAAAAATAGTTTACCAGTGATGCACCATTTCTCCCTTCGTAGGCAAGAAGTCGATTTTTTTTGGTGAGATCTTCAAGCATCCACCCATAACTTGCATTGCCCCACTCACAGAGATTACGTTCCTTTGCAGCATCCAGCTTCTGGCCTGTAAGCGTGCATGTGTACTTGTAACGATTATCAGCGCAGTAGCGGTTACAAAAGACTGAGGTCTGCTGGGTTATCAATGGGTGAGCAATTTTTGCAATCACCTCGCGAGCTTCTGGATCGTCATCGGCCGCACGACTCGCGAGTAACAACTCATCTTTGATCTTACTGTTAACCAACAACCCCCTCCTTTTCCGAAAAACGTCCCCGTTCTTCAAAAAACGATACAAGCTAAACCAATATGCGATAGCATTTGAGAACCGGCAGAGAACATTAGTACCGGCGAATTACTCACGGCAAGTTAATACACAAAATCCATAACAAACACACAGCAGTTGGTAACCATTTATCAGCAGTTAACGTAATCACCAAGCTGTATAATAAAAAGCAAAATTGAGTACTAGCACTAACCCCGATTCAGCGATCACAATTCAATGATCACAGTGCGCTGCAACAAATTTTAGCCCTACTACAGATCAGATAGTAGCCTAAGGCTCTGCCCTCGTTTTAGTGACCACGAGGGCATTAGAGCGACCGCTCCACACCGTTCAAAATACGAACAAAAATGCATTTACTGGCTTTCAAGATCGATAAAATTGCAAAACTCTCACACAAAAATATCAGCCAACAAGAATAATGGAATATACCGATAATATCGAGTTAAATAGCACGCAGGGTAACAAAAGCTAATCTAACCTCAAGCCACTATCACGCACAAATATTCCAAAATATAGCCAACCATAGTAAAAGTTTGATCTTAAATATATCAACAGGACAAAATATCAACTATCGATGGCAACGGCATGCAGTATGACGCTATTAAATAAATGAACCCAGACCTAATATTTTATTTCAAAAAATTAAATAATTACCGTCCGAATATAATATGTAAATCAATTAAGTTTTTAAGTAATGTAACGGAAGGTGGCAATGATAATACGCCCCAGTAAAGTCAGTTTAGATACACAGCTAACTCACAATGGGTTTATAACAGTACTATATGGACCACGAATCGTTACCAGAAAGCCATTAGCTGTCAGACAACTTCTGCCATTCCCGTCCGCCCTACCACTGGCAACATGCTACCTGTCCGAAACGTTTGGGAGCCTTAACTGTGTTTAGTAATAAGTATCGTTTAATAAGTTTTTTATGCGTAGCATTAATCTTGGTTTCCGGTAGAGCGAACAGCAATCTCGGTATTCCCTTGGAAGATTCAACTCAGTCAATTCACTATTGGAAGCCCCATGTCATTGCAATCGATAAAGATACTAAGGTTGCTGTAGCACACGAGGTTTTTATGCAATTAAAACGCACGTGGAACAGTACTCGAGTCGAGCCTCAGCTTTATGTTATTGCATCAGCCAATGGTCCTTGGGCCGCCTCACTCGACGATGGCAGCATACTGTTGAGCAAAAATGCAATTGAAATCTGCTACAACGCTTCAAAGGAACACTATCGTGACTTAATAGCATTTATTTTGGCGCATGAGCTAGCCCATCAACATAACGAACACCTGTGGCACCGTAAATTTTTTCGCCTAGCAGAACAACTCGTCCATAGCGAACGTCGCGATATGTTTAGCGGCTTATCTGCTCTTTCAATAACGCCGGAAGATATAGAAAAAAAAGAAATACAAGCCGATCGAGATGCCTTAGTAACCATGGCTATGGTCAATTTTGATCCGTTTATGGTTGTCGAAAATAAAAGCTTTTTTGAAATCTGGGTCGAAAATATTTGGGGACAAAACTGCGCTGAATTGCAATCAACGTCAGCTAATCATAGCGCTTGTAAAAAGGCAAAAGCCAGAGCTTTAAGAGCGCGAACCCGACTGCAAGAGTTATCTATCCAACTTACACTTTTCGAACTAGGCAAACAATATTATGTGGCTGGAAATTACCGCGAATCACAGCGATATTTTTTGGCGTTTGGACGAGAATTTCCCGGTCGCTCAATTCATTCTAACATTGGATTGAGCCTACTGCAGCAAGCTATAAAAACAAAATCTCAACTTCATGCGCTAGGGACGATCAATGAGCCCGAACTTCACTATCCATTGATTTTAGCCGCGAGCCCACAATTCTTGACCGCAAAAAAAAGAGCTATCGGAAACCATAGTGACAAGCGTAGTGTCGTAGAAAAACTACGCGTAGAGTTCCAACGCTCGGCAGAAAATGCAATAGAAGCTTTTGAGAAAGCCGCCAAAATTACCCCTTCACACAAACAGAACTATATACATCTTGCTTCTGCATACTTACTTGCCGGCAATATACCTATGGCAAAAGGTATCATTGAAGGGAAATATCAGATGAAATTTGGTAAAGACCTATACTCAAAGAGCTTATCCAGCCTAACAACTGCATTAGATGGGGATACAAATAAAGCACTCAATCAGCTTACGGCCTTATTAGAACTGACAAAAAATAGTGAAACGCGACAGGATAACAATAACATTGTTCTTACATCAATTTACTACAATATAGCATCATTACACCAATTTCATGGTAAAACTGACCAGGCCAAAAGTATTTTAAAAAAGTTAGCCTATAACGCCCAAAAATCAGGTGATCCCGCCCTGTTTCAAATGTCGCTACTCAATTTAGGCAAAGTTTCGCAACGTACCGTCAAAGCCGAAAAATCTGAACTCGAGCAAGTGACTATCGGAGAAAACATCAAAAAACAGTTCATTGAAAAGCACCAGGGCACGCTCAATCAATTTCGAATCGATGGGATAAAACTTAACTATGTCCACTTTGCTGATTCATCCAACTTAGTCATTAATGATAGTGGCGAAATACTAGCCTCCTGGCAATATAGAGGGCGAAAGTCTCTTACCGAAAGAATCAAGATCGGTTCCCATGTCAACAACCTACTAAAAACCATCG
>JANQMK010000204.1 GCA_028280085.1 Pseudomonadales bacterium | reverse complement strand
TACCGGAATCCCATGTCGATGGCAGCAATGTAACATATTCGGCCACAACTCAGTTTCCATAATAATGGCCTTTTTGGGCTTTACCTTCCCGATAAACCGGTTAACTGAAAAAGGAATATCATAGGGAGCATAGACATGAAAAACCTTCCGCTGAAATAGCTTGGTGACACACTCCGAGCCAGTTGGCGTTGTTGTAGTAACTACGATATGATAGTCCGCATACTCTTGTTGTAACAGCCGAATCATCGGCGCTGCAGCGATGGTCTCGCCTACCGAGACTGCATGAACCCAAAGGCTGGGTTTATCCGGCAACGAAGCCACACTAAAAAAACCAAACCGTTCCCCCCATCGCAACCAGTAAGCTGGCGCTTTGAAACCGCGCCAAGCCAACCGTAACAGAACAAACGGCAAGGCAATATAAAAAACAACGGTGTAAAGTGGGCGACTAAATAGCATTTATTCCCATTGATTGATTACAACCCAGCGGCAAGCAATGTCGCCGCAACGTGTTAAGTGGGGCTGGTAGCATAACCGGCCTATTCGGTGAGTTCAAAGGGAAATTATTAGCAGAAGACGATATAATTCAGTGCTAACGTATTTTTCATTTGCCGCAGGTCACAAAAACAGGCCAAGCTCTGACCATGGATTCACCAAAACCAGAAATCAACATAGATATTGTCATTCTCGGTGGCGGCATCGCTGGCCTTTGGCTGCTTAATTACCTGCGTAAACATAGCTATAGCGTCCTTTTGTTTGAGGCGAATCAACTCGGCAGCGCACAGACTATCGCATCCCAAGGCATGATTCACGGCGGTATCAAATACGCACTGAGCGGCATGCTGACGGGAGCTTCGGAAGCTATTGCCGATATGCCACATCACTGGCGCAGTTGCTTAGCCGGCAATGGTGATGTGGATCTGACCCAAGCCAACATTCTATCCGAGTCTTTTTACCTCTGGTCTAATGGCAGCGTGGGCGCAAATATGAAAACTTTCTTTGCCAGCAAAGCAACCCGCGGTCGCGTTGACTTGGTTAGCAGAGCGAATTATCCACCTGTATTCCAACACGAATCGTTCAAAGGCAGTCTATACCAATTGCAAGATATCGTACTTGACGTGCCCAGCGTAGTGCAGTCGCTTTTTCTAAACTACGCCGACTGCATTTACAAATTCGATTGGCACAACAGCCATTTCGAGCAAGCAAATGGTGGCAAGGTTGTTGGTATGGTAGCAACAGATGGCCAAGCTAGCTACCGTGTTAATGCACAAGCTATGGTTTTTACCGCCGGTCAAGGCAACGAGGCCGTCTTAAAACGTCTCGATATAAAACAACCCCATATGCAACGCCGCCCATTAAAGCAAGTCATAGTGAAACACACCAATCAATATAAACTATATGCTCACTGCATGGGAAACAGTATGGACGCCAGCCCAAGACTTACTATTTCTTCTCACCCCAATGGTGATGATATGGTTTGGTATTTGGGAGGCGACCTCGCGACTAATGGCGTCCACTTATCGGATGAGCAGCTTATCGCAAAAGCCCAACAAGAACTTGATACACTTTTTCCTTGGTTAGACTTCAACAGCGCCCAGTGGGCTACTTATGCAATCGATCGGGCCGAACCTAAACAGCGCCTGTTGCTAAAGCCAGACAAAGCATTCGTTCAATTGGCGAAAGGACATGATAACCTACTTGTAGCCTGGCCGACAAAACTGACATTGGCCCCTAATTTAGCGATAGAAACCCTAACGCTGCTACAAAAACAACATATTGTACCAAAATATGCCAACAGCACATTAAATATGATCAAGCCAGCAATTGCCGCCACAGTCTGGTCATCGGCAACAGACCGCAAGGCTGGTTTACAAAATTCCGCCATCTCGCAACCCAATAACGCTTGTTAAAACCACTGCCCGGAGGTAAATCATGGATAGACGTGCTATTGCCGATACCGGCATCCAAGTTAGCCCCGTTGGTTTTGGCACGGTAAAATTTGGTAGAAATCAAGGCGTTAAATATCCGAAACATTTTGCGCTACCAGACGACTCGACAGCCTTAAAACTGATCCATGGCGCAAAGGATTTAGGTATTAACCTAATCGATACCGCCCCCGCTTATGGCAGCAGTGAAGAACGTTTAGGCCAGCTATTAAAGGGCCAAAGACAAGACTGGGTTATATGCAGCAAAGTAGGCGAAGAATTTAATAACGATCAATCAAACTATAATTTCACGCCAGACTACGCCAAAAAAAGTATTCAACGTAGTTTAGAGCGCCTAAATACCGAGTATATTGATATCATGCTCGTGCACTCTGATGGTAACGATATCGATAACATTAAACGACATGGTATACTGGACTATCTCTACGATGTAAAGCAAGCAGGGCTAATTAGAAGCTTCGGCATGTCAACTAAAACCGTGGAAGGGGGCATACTGGCGGCAGAAAAATCCGATATAGTCATGGTTACACTTAACCTCAGCGAACAAAACGACACGGCTGTTATTGATTTTTGTCAGCAATATAATAAAGGGGTTTTTATTAAAAAGGCATTTGCTAGTGGACACCTTGATAACCTTAGCGCAGCAGATCCCGTACAAGCCAGTATGGATTTAATTTTTTCACACGCGGGTGTCACTAGCGTCATTGTGGGCACCCTCAATTACCAACACCTGATAGATAATGTTGGCAAGGCGTGCAAAGCTATAGAGAAAAACAATTGAGCCAAACAAATATTGGTGGCGATGCGACAGTTTAAACACATCTGATACGGGGTAAATATTGCTAACTGCAACTCTTTCTCGTCAACTTATCATATCATCAACCATCACCACCGCTTGTGCGAATACAGTCTATACAGTAAATTGACATTATTCCTGTTGTATTTTTTCTACAATTGCGGTGGTAGAACAATCATCTAATAGTGTTAATACAGCAACTTCGCCACCGTACTCCTTAACGATTTCAGCTCCTACGACTTGATCAACAGAATAGTCACCGCCTTTTACCAGCATATCTGGCTTAAGCTCTCGCAAAAGATGTTTAGGCGTATCGTCATTAAATGACACCACCCAGTCAACGGCTTCTAGCCCAGCTAATACAGCCATGCGTCGATCAACCGGATTAATTGGCCGACCGCTGCCCTTTAAACGCCGTACGGAATCGTCATCGTTAATAGCCACCACCAGCCGATCGCCCAGTGTTTTGGCCTCTTCTAAATAGCCAACATGCCCCGCATGAATAATATCAAAACAACCATTGGTCATAACAATCTTTTCGCCATTAGCCCGAGCTTCTTCTACGGCTATGAGGAGTTGCTCCAAACTAACTACTCCGCGTTCTACCCCCTGTTCTGCTTGTACAACGCGACGCAGCTCGGGACCACTAATGGCGGCTGTGCCTAACTTACCGACTACAATCGCCGCCGCCAAATTAGCTAGCGCAACAGCATCTGGTAATGGCTCTCCAGCGGCAAGTGCACTCGCTAATGTCGAAATAACCGTATCTCCAGCTCCTGTCACATCATAAACTTCCCTCGCCCGCGCCGGCAAATGCAATTCTACTTGATTCGGCCGAAGCAAGGTCATGCCCATTTCGCCACGCGTAATGAGCAAGGCATTGAGGGATAAGTCTTGTAACAAGCGCTGGCCCTTTTCTATTAACGTTTTTTCGTCGCGACATGGACCAACAACAGCTTCAAATTCCTGATAATTAGGCGTCAGTAATGTAGCTCCTTTGTAGCGCTGAAAATCAGTACCTTTGGGATCTACCAAGACAGTAACATTAGCATTTTTGGCATTTTGAATGAGCGCTTGTACATCCCCTAGCGCACCTTTGCCGTAATCCGACAGCACCACAACCCCAACGTGAGGCAGCAGTTTTTTTTGCTCGGCCAACAGTGACAATGAGTCCTCAGCTGTTAATGCTTCCTCGAAATCCATACGTAACAGTTGTTGATTACGACTAACTACCCTGAGTTTAGTGGTAGTCGGTTTATTGTTGAGTTGTTGAAATTGACAATGAACGCCAGCTGATTGCAAAATATCTTGTAGCGTCCTACCTGCATCATCGTCACCAATAGTACCCAGCAGAGAAATGCCTGCGCCTAATGCTGCAATATTAAGTGCTACGTTGGCCGCACCACCAGGTCTGTCTTCCGTTTGCCCCACCTTGACCACAGGCACTGGCGCCTCCGGCGACACCCGTTCGGTACCACCGTACCAATAACGGTCTAGCATGATGTCACCCATCACCAGCACCTGAGCTGTATCAAAACGCGGAATATTTAGTCTCATTCAACTCTCCACTTCTCATTCTCCAATTCTCTTTCTCCACTTCCATTTAACGCGCCACTTCTCTACTTTTCTACTTTGCGGTTCCCAATGGCTGCTCTAAACACACCCCTGCCTGGCATGATAGCATATCACGATTGCCAAATATGATAAGACAAGGTATGGTGGCCAACGCTCGTTTTTTCTGCAATAGCAAACGAATTACAAACTGAATATTATGGAACTGAACGACATTGATGTCCTTGCATGATTCAAATGTCACGGCTCCAATGAGCTCGCTATCAACTACAGGTAATATTTATGGCAATTCCTCCGCTTCCCGTCGACATAGATCAAATCAAAGGCTTTTTAGCGCCAGATGAAGGTGAAGCACTATACCACATGGCCTATGAAGTCTCTCAGCTCGGCCCTTGTCTAGAAATCGGCAGTTATTGCGGCAAGTCAACCGTATACTTTGGCTCAGCCT
This sequence comes from Pseudomonadales bacterium, assembly GCA_028280085.1. Taxonomy (GTDB): domain Bacteria; phylum Pseudomonadota; class Gammaproteobacteria; order Pseudomonadales; family JANQMK01; genus JANQMK01. The sequence continues at coordinate 2,478 of JANQMK010000204.1, read as the reverse complement.
GTAAAGCCGCAAACAGCGTTCTCTATGCTCTGGATCACCACTGTGGTTCCGAAGAACACCAACCGGGTGAAGAATACCACGATGCCGATTTATGGGATGAAAAAGCTAATAGGGTTGACAGCTTTTGGCATTTTCGCCAAACCATCCGCCAAGCACAGCTAGAGAATACGGTCATACCGATTGTGGCAACTTCCGGAACGGTTGCTCGTCACTGGGTAACACCATTAGCTATGGTGTTTATTGATGGAGGACATAGCTTAGAAGCAGCTATGTGCGACTACCGCAGCTGGGTCGGACACATCATATCTGGCGGCATTCTTGCAATTCACGATATTTTCCCTAACCCAGCTGATGGCGGACAAGCCCCCTATGAAATATGGCAATTAGCAAAAGCATCAGGATTGTTTGAGGAGCTGCCCATGGTCAATACCCTCGGCATGTTGCGACGGATTTAAAATATTGACCTCAGTAAATAATTTCGCAGCGGCGGTATGCTCAGTTAGCGCGTCTGCCGCTAACAAAATAGCGCCCGCCGTCCACGTCGGTTTCTCTTCCGGCCATAACACATCCATTTCGAACTGATAACCCGTCCAATAAGAACCGTCTTCTGCACGCCATTGGTGCAGCCAACTATACAACGTGACCGCTCGCGCATGATCACCAGCAGCTAATAACGCCATGGTAAGCTCACAAGATTCAGCAATAGTCACCCAAGGCTCATCAGAGACACAACGGCACCCCAAGTCTTTAACAACAAACTGATCCCACTTAGCTCTAATTCTTTCTATTGCCTGCGGCCGTGAATAAACCCCACACATGATCGGATAAAACCAGTCCATAGAAAAACGTTCTTTGCTCTCCCAGGTCCGATCAAAACACTCTGGATGATTCCTCAGTGTTTCACCCAAACGCAAACGGGTAAAGTACCATTCTGGGCGACTATGTTCCAAGGTAGAAGCGATATTTAACGCACATTCTAAGCTTTTATAAATCGAACTACAGCCCGTGATCAAGGCGTCTTGCATAACACTATCATTGCCATCAACCCCCCAATAGATCTCTCCAGTGGGGGCCTGTAACCGCAACACAAAACCAATCGCCTTTTCAACCACCGGCCACATAGTAGAGAGGAAGTCTGTATTGGCAGTAATGAGATAATGATGCCAAACTCCCGTTGCGACGTAAGCAACAAAATTGCTCTCGCGACGTTCATAACTATTGACCCTACCATTACGATACTGAATCCACCAGCTACCATCTTCTAACTGATTGTGGCCAAGCCAATAATAAGCCCTTTCAGCCTGGGGAAAATAGCCCGCAATACTTAACGCCATGGCTGCTTCAGTATGATCCCAAGGATCGGCATAGCCTCCGGTAAACCAGGGAATAGAACCATCAGCTCGTTGATTTCCTACTATATAGTCTATAGTTGGGCGGAAAAACTCACTCGGAAAAAGCGCCTTTGAAAGATACAGACCACTCACTCGACAACCCCCTTATCAAAATACATAACAACACTTTTACCCATAAGCGGATTGAGTAGTTTTTCAGTGTATTGCGTTATCCAAGGCTTGCTCATTGTGTCCCAAATTAATAGCTTGTGATAAGCCTTAATGAGCAGGTTGTCATCTCGCTTTTGCCAAAATAAGCACTTTAGCCACCAAAACGGCACGTGTAACGCGTGCGCCCAATGGCGACGATAGTAACTCATTCCCAACTTTTCAATATCTCTACGCAGTTCTCGTTCGCGAAAAATCCTAATATGACCACCCTCTACCGCATGGTACTCATCACTCAACAACCAGCAGATTTTCTCCGGCCAATAGCTTGGCACACTGACTGCCAGCACTCCGCCCGGTTTGAGTATACGGTCAATTTCATGGAGCACTGCTCGGTAATCCGGAATATGTTCAAGCACTTCAGAACAAATAATTTTGTCAAAAGTGTTATCAGCGAAAGGCAAGTTGGTTGCATCGGCAACGGACAACGAGAAAAACTTTCTATTATTGTCAGGCTCAGCAAAATGTTGATATCTTTCACGGGCAGTTTGCAAATCTCTATAACTAAGATCTACACCTATGGATTCAACGTTTTCCGACATATAAATCGATAATGCGTGTCGGCCCTCACCACTACCCAGGTCGAGCACGCGATCACCCGGCGCCAACTTAAAAATACCGAAATCAATTGTTTGCATAACTTAACACTTGATAATAATAGGCGGTCATTTGACGCGCCGCTACGTTCCAACAAAACTTATCAACTATCCGCTGTCGGCCAGCGACAGCCAAGACTTCTCTCTCTGCCGGGCTTTCAAACAAACCCGCTATTGCACCAGCCAGCGCCTGCCAATCGCCTGGTGCTACAACGACACCGGCATCGCCGACCACCTCAGGTAAAGCCCCGCCGGAAGTAGATATTACAGGAATACCTGAAGCCATCGCTTCACCGGCAGGTAAACCAAAACCTTCATAAAGA
>JANQMK010000141.1 GCA_028280085.1 Pseudomonadales bacterium | reverse complement strand
ATGGTAATTTCCACATGGTAATTGCCAGGCATAGAGATTTTATTGCGTGTCTCCAAACAACCATTCAAACAACCAAAAAGTTGCCGTCATTATCGGCATTGGTGTATTGAATGGGCTGGCTGCACAGCTTTGTAAGCTTTGCTCAACTACAACGTATCAATCCGTTTTATGACGCTCAAGCCAGGCCGCTTCCTCCTGGTTCCGGCAGTAATTCACCGCCTTCCATTACCCATTTTGCATCAATATCCCTGGTTGCCATACTCACATCTGAAATCGCGATCTGCAGTAGCTCTGCAACGCTATGTCTTAAGCCGGTGATAATGGTGTTTTTGGTATCGTCTGTTCTTCCAGAGCGAATATTACCGTAGAGTTGTACCGGCGCTGTCTCATCGAGATTCCCCCACAGCACTTGCAGCATAGGAATCTTGTCTTCATCGAAGAAAAAAACATGAACGAAATTAGGTGGCGCCCCAGTTGCATGGCAATGTATCTCCGTGACCGTTTTAGAGATGGGTTGTTTGAGATGTTGTGGTATTGTTCCGGGCATTGACGCACAGAGATAAACAGGCATGGCTCTCTCCTAGGTGATGGGGATTAATGAAACAAGGATTTTGTTAACGTCGCATCCGGTAGAGATAGTCCAGTGGTCGCAGAGTAACGTCATTACTTTTTCTCGATGGTCCTGATCAATAGGTGGGGTTAACAGCATGACAACCGAGGTGGACGATGGCTTTCCCGACGTCCATCCATCGCCATCAGCAATGTTAATCCATGTGAGATCTGCTGTATCGCCAAACTGAGTGTGGGTGATTGCAGAAATTCCCTCTGTTAACACACTTTGGACATCTTCTGAAATCTGTCCTTCTTGTATTAGGCAAATACCGTTAATCATGCTATTTCCCCTTATTTGGCTTTAGATAGCTTTATTCGCAAACGGGTGTATGTAGTCTCAATTACTCTTATCACTATAAGGAAGTTTCACCTTCCGCGGTATTAATTTGTTTTTTTAGCCGCAGGTAAAATTGTGAATACCTAGTGGCTGTTAAAGCGATTTGTTCCTGGCGCCGAGAAGCAAAGCTTGATGCTTGGCATTCCTCAACGCCGACGGTAAACCAAGCCTGGGACCTCTTTACAGCGCTAACAAGACCATTAAGCCGTATATTCGAGAGCGTTGGGTAATGCCAAAAGTTTTCTTCTGCACCTCATTTTGTGCATAGCTGTGTCTACTATACAGTCAGGCAACAGCGTCCTTGAGCGAGGGTATGTCTTCTATATTATTGTTTTTGTTATTATTTTTAGAGAAATCACTGCGCGCTATTCAAGCGTAATTTTCGCAATAAACAATTTGTTGAGGTGCTCACTAAAAAATGAAATTCTCTCTTCATCGCTTTCTTCCCATACTCAGCTCATAGGTTGAAGACATACAGACCTGTCACACAGTCAATGAGATCAGCAAATAAAGGAGATAGGACATGGGCGAATTAAAATTTTTTGAACCGCAGAACGAGACATTAGAAACACAACTCCGGTATGAGTTTGATGCGCTAAAGGCATCTTACAAAGCGTTACCTAGCCCTACATACCAACATCGCAAGAACATTCTTCTCAAGCTTAAACGTTCACTCATTGAAAATGAACAGGCGATTTACAATGCGGTAAAACAGGACTACGGATATCGAAGCGAATTTGACTCGCTTATTGCCGACGTGCTCCCTAGCGTTGCAGCGATTAATTATACGTTGAAGAACCTAAAAAAATGGATGAAACCCTCTAGACGCCATGCGGGGTTACTTCTTGCACCTTCTAGCGTTAAGGTACATTATCAGCCCCTCGGTGTGGTAGGCGTGATTACACCCTGGAACTTTCCGTTCTTCCTTGCACTTGGCCCGGCAATCCAAGCACTTGCCGCAGGCAATCGTGTGATGATCAAAATGAGCGAATTTACCCCTGCTACTAACCGAACGATGCGAGATGTTATCGAACCAATATCAGAGCATGTCGTTATTGTAGAAGGAGAGGCGGATGTCGGTGCCGCCTTTTCAGCGCTACCGTTTGATCACTTAATTTTTACCGGTTCGACCACCGTCGGTAAGCATGTGGCTACTGCTGCAGCGCAGAATCTTACGCCCATTACTTTAGAAATGGGTGGTAAATCCCCTACGATCGTTGATAGTGACATTGATATGGACGCTGCAGTCGACGCCATTAGCGTCGGTAAATCCATAAATTCTGGTCAAATTTGTGTTTCGCCAGATTATGTGTTTGTGCCCGAGCCTCGAGTAAAGGAATTTGTTGAGACCTTTAGGCGACGCCACGCCGAGTATTATATTGATGATAAGAACAAAAACCGTCTAACGCATATCGTAAGTGATCGACAATACGATCGTCTGGTTCGTTTTTTAGAGGACGCTGTCAATAAAGGTGCTGATATCCACGCCGTAGAGGAACGCAATGAGAGGGACGGGAGACGTGTATATCCCCATCTGATCACTAACGTCAGTGATGACATGCTAATCATGCAAGAAGAGATATTTGGGTCGCTGTTGCCGATAAAGCCTTACACATCTATCAGCGAAGTTATTAATTACATCAACGACCGACCACGGCCGTTAGCGTTATATATCATGTCTGATAACAATGAATTTATTAAGAATATTCTTGAGAATACCCACAGCGGGGGCGTATCGATTAACGACACCGCCATGCATGTCGCTGCCGACGATGCGCCCTTTGGCGGCATTGGTCCCTCCGGTATGGGACATTATCACGGTCACGAGGGCTTTTTAACATTTTCTAAAGCGAAAACGGTACTGCGCTCCAAGTCATGGCTAGCCAAAAACCGGTTCATCTTACAAAACCGGGACCTTGTGTTTAATATGTTGCGTAAAGTTCTCCTGCGATAGATTAACTATTAACTCACACACGGAATAATAGGATATTGTCATGAATAACTACTTAATTACATTCGCGTTGCGCACGCTTTCAATTTTCTTCCCACCGCAGAAACCATTAATCTTTGCGGGCCACGGAACGAGTGAAAAACTGGCGGAATTTATCGTGCATGCTGGTCAAACCAGACCTCTGATCGTAACTGACAGCTTTCTTTATAAAAATGGCATGCTCGATGGTTTCATAGAAACTCTTGAACAGAAAGGGTGTTCAGTTACCATCTTCGACGACATCATTCCTAATCCCACCTATGACGTTGTAAGAGCAGGTTGTCAGTTGAGTGTCGATAACCGTTGCGATGCCGTTTTGGCTGTGGGAGGTGGGTCAGCGATTGATGCAGCTAAAGTGATTGCCGCGGCGAGTACCGGTGAAAAAACACTGGAGCAGCTAAAAGGGATTTTCAAAGTGAAAAATCTGTTACCGTTCTACGCTGTGCCAACAACGTCTGGTACAGGTTCAGAGGTGACTACGGCTGCAGTGATATCCGAGAGCGAATCCCACAAGAAGAATTTCTTTGTGGATCCCAAATATATTCCGGTAGCCGTTGCATTAGACACGGCGCTGCTCACGTCGTTACCACCCGCAATCACGGCAACTACGGGGATGGATGCGCTTACCCATGCAATTGAGGCATACACCTCCCGCAACCGTTTCACCGACACTGATCGAGATGCGGCAATGGCGATCAAGCTGCTGCTAGAGTTTCTCCCAATCGCTTATGAGGATGGCGATAACCTGAAAGCAAGGGAAATGGTAGCCATAGCCTCTTTTTTAGCTGGCTACGCCTTTACAAAGTCAAGCTTGGGTTATGTGCACGCGATTTCGCATCAAATCAGTTCTCATTATAACACGGCGCACGGACTGGCCAATGCGGTCATATTGCCCCGCGTACTTCGTTTTAATAAACCAATTTGCGAGGAACGTTATGCTACACTTGAGCGCCTCTGCAACGAACCTTCATCTGATGAAGATACAGCGACACTCGCTAACAAGTTTATCCAGCGTGTTGATCAGCTGTCTGAACAAGTGGGGATACCTAAAACACTCGATGAAGTGAGCGCGAAAGACTACAACGCCATAACAAAAGATGCGCTGGCGGAAGCACGATCTTCTTATGCGGTCCCTAGAGTAATGAAACGACATCATGTAGGTAAGATACTCGAATCATTGACTCAGGTGATATTGATGTGTCATTTGCCTAGCAGTATTAGCTTTAACATTTAACTGAACTATCTATTAACTGAACTATCCTATACATTTAACTGAACTATCCTATACATTTAACTGAACTATCCATTTCTGAGCTACCACGTTGGCCCTTGCGTCTATGGTTTATTGCCTTGTTGCCGGTGGTACATTTGACCTGACCAAGTTTGATGGGAGTTCGGCTTTGCTAAAAGTGTCGGCGGAGGAGGGTAACGAGTGGGGATCTATTTGTTGAGGGGGGCGCACTTTCTTCAGTTATTGCCGACCAAAGAGGATTGAGAGTAAAGATCCAGACACACAAAAATGCTAAGCCGTATCCAGCAATAGCATCAATGATATGGTGCTCATGAATAAGCAGTGTCGATAGGGCGACGAAGAATACCCAGGTGTGTAGAAAGAGAGTAATAATGGGAGTGCGTTCTCTCGATAGATAAATAGCAGCGGTACATGCGAGTGATACATGTAAAGAGGGCACCTGATTGAAGGACAAGTTGATTGTATCCGCAATGTTAAATGGAGTGCTTGCCCAACCGGATACCACTCTCTCATCATAAAGGCAGATGGCTGGGAAGAGAATAAACATTATGCCGGCGATGGCTATCTGCAATAGCAACGCTTTAGTTGCTTGTCGAATAGTGCGCTCGGAATCTATAAAAAGTATGAGCGCGTTAATTAAAAGAAAGGCGGACAGGTAGACTACCGCAAAGGAAGGTACAAAAGGTATTTGTCTTTCCCATTCAAAGCCGGGACTGTAGAAGTCATTAACATAGTTGCCGACGTACCAGCTACAACCTCCAAATACCACACTGAAGACGAAAAATACGCCAACCCCATAGGGTAGGTTAGTGCGAAAATTTTCAATAAGCTTGCTTAGTGACATTACTCGGCGCCCCACGCCACCCACAGGTCTCAGGATTATGATATAGTAGAATGTAATGATGCTCAACTCCTACGGTTGTTATACAAATATTTATGTTTAATAAACTTCGCCGTGCGCTTCGGTGGGTGAAAGCCCCTCAGATGATCACCCAAGAGATTCTCGATAGAGGCTTGGATACGACGTCAATTTGGTTACCCGGATACGGAGAGACAGTGATAACTGGCAATTCCGACCTGATCAAACAGGTTGTCAATAACCGCTCATGTGTTGGTGGCCTTGGCATGAAAGCGATGAAGAATGTCCTCGGTGAAAATGCACTCATTTGTGCTGAAGGGGATATCCATAAGCGGCATCGGTCTCAATTGATGGTCTTTTTTAACGGTCCTCGCTTACAGGAAAATGAAGAAGCCTTTAAACAAATTATTGATAAGCACTTAAATTCGCAAGTTGGAAAGGAGCCATTTAATGCGTTTACGCTGTTTAAATCGATCACATTAGAAAATATCATCTATTTAACTTTTGGAGAGATGGATGCCTCAGAACGAGATCAATTGATGGAACTATGCCTCGTTTTTACTGACTCCTTTCGTAATCCTCTGAGGCTGATCTTGAAGCTAACGCATTGGGACTTAGGTGAGTTGACGGCATGGGGGCGTTACAAGAAGTGCCATGCGCAGGGGAGGGCATTCGTTCGAAGAAAAATCGACGATATCCGTGTACAGAATCAACCAGACAGTTCAATGCTAAATCAACTAGTGCTTGATGATTCGGAGAACGCACTGAGTGGTGATGAGATTGTTGATGAAGTCATTTCGACTCTGCTAATCGGTAGTGATACGATCGCAGCTTCACTTGCATGGTTAATGAGTGAGTTATCCCAGCGTCAAGATATACTTGACGCCCTTCACGCAGAGATGAGCGCTGGGAATTCAACGAAAGAGAACGCATTGTTCTTGCGCGTTATTACGGAAAATTTGCGTCTGAACCCCGTAGCACCACACCTAACGAGAGTTTGCAAGCATGCGACTGTTGTGGGAGATTATGCCATGAAGGAAGGTGGTTGTATTATGCCAAGCGCGCTGCTGGCTCATCGTAGCAATGCCAATTACGCTAGTCCCAATGAATTTAATCCTGACCGTTACTTGGAATTTCAACCTGAGCGTTACCAATATTTTCCTTTTGGTTTTGGGACAAGGCGCTGCTTAGGCGGAAATCTCGCAGAGCGTGAACTTCAACTCGTGCTAGCTGCGCTGCTGAATTATGACATGGAGTTTGAGCAATCACGGCCCAGCGAACCAAAGCGGCATGCCATTATATTGATCCCTTGTGACGGTCCAATGATGCGTTTAAAGAAAGCAAAGGCAATTTGATTGTTAGCCTTTGCGTAAGCGACTAACTATCAGTACAACTAAAAATGTTAGCACCGCACTGATACCAGCAAACAACCAATTCAGACTTTGGGCTTTGGCGGTAAATGGGTTATCAAACAAGTTTGCTGAAAAATGTAGCGCAACAACCTTCCACTCCTGGTTTTTTTTAACGAGTGTTGTGGTCCAATTGGTGTCTACGTTAATCGTTGAGCCATTCATCATTTCGTAACGATCTTGCGTTGTCCCGTGAGCCACGGCGGTATCGCCATAGAAGATCGCTGGTGCTGTCACTGCTGCTTTGGTGGAATAAGATTGCAATAGTGGGTTGACACCACCGACGACCTTATTGAAATATTGTTGCGTCTGCTGTGGACCAACTGTCACTTCAGAATTGATAAAAGTAACAACGACCTCATTGTCTAGCAGTGGCAATATGTTATCCAGGTTGCTATTGGATAACCCTTGTTCGATGGTGGCTAACATATCCAGCAGGATCTTTCGATCGTCGGAGCGTTCCTCTTCGGCCAGCAATGGAGGAGCCGCAAATACAGATAGTAGTATCGTTAACCCAATACCTAGCAATCCTTTCATATGTTTTTCCCTTTTTGTCACTAAGTTTAAATCAGTATTCTAAACAGTTTATACAACAAAGGACTTAATTCTGAGCTTCGGAAAAAATGGTCTGCGCCCCACTGTGGATAAATTTCACCTGGTAGCACTAACGAGTCCCTCAATACAACAATACCGTCGTTGGGGCCATACTTTTCAATGCGTGAGAATCTTTTGATGAGATTCCTTTGTATATGGCATTTCAATGGTACGCCTATCACATTGATAATCCGTATGTGCTCAGGGTAGGGCTGAGTGGACTCGAATATTTCGTGATTACTGGCCATCTCACAGAAATCGCTGTAGCGCATCCCGAATGCACGACTTAATGCCTTTGTTTTCAGTCGGCTGATTTTCGTACTAATCATCTCATCAACGAGTTTGCTGCCGTTGCTTGATCCGCACAGGTTGATCCAGCCGATAATTTTTTTCAAAACCTTCGTGTTTTTTGAATGTTGTAACAAATAGCGAAGTTGTGGCCCACCTCTACTGATGGTTAAGAACAGTACCTTCTCTCGTGGTTCATTCAAGACTGCTTCTTCAATTTGCGCCAAACTTTCCGTGACACCACCGAGGCTCCGGGTATGAATAGTTGCAGCGCCGACGCCGCATGCATTGGCAATTCGAGTCGCCAGCTCCCCATCGCCTCCCATTTCAGGGTGTTCTTTATAAAGCATGGCAGGGAGGATAAAAATCTTGGTATCTGTGCTAAGAGGTGTGGGCGCTGCGAGTTCGTTTTGAACGCGCTCAATAAAAGGGTAGTATTGATTGGATTGAAGTAATGCCTGATAGAACGTCATGCAATGGCGTCGCTTTATCTCTCAAACTATGACGCATCAAGTGAGCAGCTCTTTTTTTCAGATTTAGAAGATAAGGATGAGGTCCTATTGCTCGAGAGCAATGGCGCGATCGTTGGTTTCACGACGTTACAGTTCTTCGACCATGATGATAATGGCCGGACCATTTGTGTTGTGTACTCCGGAGATACGATCGTCAATCCATTACATTGGGGGCAGCAATCATTAGCCTTTGCCTGGATTACTCGTATTGGTCAATTAAAAAAAGAACGACGCGACGTACCCCTTTACTGGCTTTTGCTGGTTAAAGGGCATAGAACTTACAAATATTTACACACCTTTGGTCGTACGTTCCATCCGCATTGGTCATCTGGTAATACTGAGCTTAAAACCTTAGCTGATGCGTTGGCGAGAGAGCGGTTTGGTAGCGATTACAACCCAGCGACAGGTATCGTTGAGTTTAAATACTCGCGGGGTCAACTAAAACCAAGCATCGCTGCACCAACGGAAATGGAATTAAAAAAAGAATCAGTACGATTTTTTCTAGCACGCAACCCAAACTACCTGATTGGTCACGAACTGGTTTGCCTCTGTCAACTCTCAGAAGACAATATGAAACCTTTAACCAAACGATTGTTTCTCAAGGGGTTGGAAAATGGATACTCTTGACAAGCATGACCGCAATTACGCAGCGTCTGTATAGCCCAAGCACGTTGGGCAGCGAACTCATACCCTGTCAGGTACGACCCGAGGTTGCACTACTATGATTGAAGAATATGAGGGAATCGATATCCGGATCCCTAGGCATTTAAATATTCTTTTAGTGGTAATGGCTTCAAGCGCAGCGATAGTTTGTTTAACACTCGCTTCACACACTGACAGTCTTTGGATTTTTCTTGGTTGTGGTATTGCTTTTTCTTATGTCAATAACACGCTGTTTTCGTTAACCCATGAAGCAGTTCACTTCATCTTACATCCTAATAAGATAGTTAATTATTTACTCGGTAATGTTACGGCAGCGTTTTTCCCAACAGGACTTCTCTTTCAGCGGACGTGTCATTTCAACCATCATAAAAATAATCGCACCGATGTTGAAATGTTCGAAGCTTACTATCCTAACGACAACAAGCTGCTGAAAAACCTCCAGTGGTATAGTATTTTTACTGGTTTTTATTGGACATCGTATTTGACCGGCCTTGT
>JANQMK010000125.1 GCA_028280085.1 Pseudomonadales bacterium | reverse complement strand
CAGCATTTAATTTTCTACGATCTGATCGGGTGCTATTGGTCAGCGACAGGAAAGGCGTTAAGTAAGACTCGATTCTTTCTACATCAATGATAATTTTCTGTTCACCTACGGCCTCTCGATCCTGATAATGTTTACGCAAAACAAGCAGTAGCAAGGTATCATAGAGAGACAAAGTACGTCGGGTAATTAATGACGCAGTGTCTTCATCACTACTGGTGTCGTTTTCTTCTATAGCAGATAATTGATACTCGCTTTGATAACTCGCAATAAAAGCAACACCCGCTTTTTCATCTAGCACCAGTTGCAAAAAAACCTCTGACAAGTGCCTTCTAATACTATTTTGATAACGACAGATGACTGCAAACAAATGATTCTTTTGAAACGCCAGGATAACGCCATGCTTGAGCAAACTCACCAGTGCTTTGCGAGCTTCGATAGACAGCTCAATGGACGCTGAGTGATCTATTGCCGAAGCTTCAGATGTCCCAATAGATAGATCAGTACTTTTTTCGGCAGAAGATTGTTGGTTAACCGTAGTATTATTTTCAATATCAGACTGTGATTGCTGTTGAGCTATTCTTAGCCGATCTAAAAAACCATCGGTCTCCCGGGAGATAGTACTTTTCTCATTTTGCGTAGCCAATGAATCACCGAAAGGGCTTTCTTGATCTTGGCTCATGGTTTTCTCCAACTTAGTTCAGAGCTATTTCCGTCTTAGCTCAGGGTTGTCTCTATAAAATCAATTCATCAAGGTTTTCGGGAAAAAGATCGGCACTAAGAAAGAAAGTAGGTACTGATGCCGTCAATAATACACCCTCTTTATCGCGTACATTGATCGTTTCTTTTTCTGCAATAGATGCTGCATTCACTGACCTGGCTACACGTAAATAGGCAACTAACTCCTCTATCCCCGCGCTTAATGGATTAATCTTAGCAATGGATGCAATAGTCATCGGCCCATGCTGCCTTAGCATGCTCAATGTTTGCTGAGCAACTGCCTTTACCTGGACGGAATCAAGACAATCAAGCATTTGCTCACTGGGCTGCCGACGGTTTTTTTGTGTTTCAACGCCAGAGGTATCTAATTTCTCATCGGGCGATTTTAAACGCATGGTTTCCGGTGAATGAATACTCACAGAACCTACCGGCAGGGCAAGGGATGTCGGTATTTTACTATCACAACCACCCTCACCTAAAGCCACAGCCACCCGCTCCAATTGGCTCAACAGCTTATCGACCACTCGATTCTCCTCAGCAGCACCACTCTCGATATAATTGCGCAAGCCTTCTTCTGTTCTGCGTCTGATATGGAAAACCCGCTCACTTTCCCGGGTCAGTTCTCTCATCAACTGCCCCAAAAACAATTGTTGCGCTGGGCTTAACTGCTGTGCAACCGGGCGACTTAAAATACTTCGCAATTGGTCTCTCAATTCCATAGACCGATTTTGGTCGCAGAGTAACTGAAAAAAACCTTCAAAGGCACTGCCCGCATCGGTGTTTGCCAATAGTGCCTCCTTTTCCATCACGGCAAGCAAAATATCTCCTCGGGTCGCATCACCTTCTATCATCTGTATACGCAAGGCTTGATCCAGTTGGCGAATTTCGTCTTCAACCCGACGAAAATCGCCAGTCAAAACTGAAGCTAATTGATAAATCTCTCGTATTCTTTCCCGCTGCTCGGTTTCACTGAGTTCAACCACAATACCCACAGTGAGATTATCAATTTCACGCTGAATCTCTGCTTTTTTATGTTCTAGCAAAGTCACTCTTTCATCGGAATTGGGGCTGATAGCAACTGCAAAATCGCGAACTGCATCTTGTACAATCCGCAGGTGGGACGCGGTTGTTCCTGCATTGCGCTCGTCAAGCCCCTGACAAAATCGAAAGGCAATCTCACCAGCATCGGTCTTGGTCAGTTTACCATCCATCTCCCGTAACCAGCCCGAACGAATCCATTGGTTAAGGTAGGCTGCTGCCCGGGTTTCTGCCTCTAAAATACCCAGCTCCCGGCAACGATCCAATTCAGCGTCCAGTAAGACCCTGGCACGGCTAAACTCAACTTCGCTCTCTTCTGAAAACAGATCCGCTAAAAATGCCAATACCAGTGGAGCATTATCCGCCCGCAATAATTTCCATGCTGCGCTCTCATTCAACAAACGCCGATACTTGGACTGTAAGCCCTGAAAATTCATATTATCCAGTCTCTCGACACCCAACTTTTCTAACTAAATTTTAAGCGCACGTTAACTATAAAATGGCCAAATGTACAATAATCTACAAAGAGTAGGTACTGCCAGAAGGCTTCATTGATAAGGTTCTTATTAGTATGAAAAGTTAAGACAAAATAACTATTCACTATTGTTGTATAGTGCGTTTATATCACTAAAACAGTGACCCAGGTTCAGAGGGAAGTAAGATATAAAAGATAGATACTAAGTAAATATTGACTACACTTTATGTCGCACATAAAAATTAGAAATAGAATTAAAAAACCCACATAATTTATTGTTTTTTTATAGGTTTTATTATTTTTTGGTGCCCAAGGCCGGAACCAGCAATACTAATACTTTCAATACGTTACGGAGATTCAGTCGCACCATAGTCGTAGTGACCGGTGGAAAATGCCGGAATCAATTCCGGCACCGCTATTGTACGACAAAATCTTCTCGCACTTCAATTCGAGTGCGGTATCCGGAATTGAACCCGAGCGGAGAAAGATTGCTTGTTTGGACAGTAAAAGAAGAAATGAGCGTCCCTGCTTCAAAGGTGATTAATCAGGCTGGCAACTTGTACCAATTACATCACTGGTGCCCGAGGCGTTGGTCATGGTGCCAACAAAGCCGGAAGTTGAACCGAGCAATAGATCATTGCTACTATCGCTGCCATCGGCGTCAAAGGACAAGGTAAAGCCATTATTGCCGCCAGATACGGTGATCGTCGCACCCTCCAGTGTCCCGGTTAATGCTGTTTCCTGTCCTCTGAGCGTAACCATCACGCCGGCCACACTGTTGCCGTCCATGACGTCGAGGGCGACAACACCGGAGCCATCAGCACTGAACGGGGTGCCCTGTAGGTTAAAGAATCCCGACAGTCGATATACGGCATCTGCGCTACCAGCAATACGCTCGCCATTGAACGTGCCCGATTCATTGGTCAAACCGTTGTTCCAGCTACCATTAGCAATGGTCTGATAATCGTCCAGATCCCCAATAAATTCCGCGCCACTGGAAACCACACCAGAGATAAATTGCTTATCGCTATCAAAAGCGAGTCCTGCTTGTGGAGTGACACCGAGCACAAGATTCTCATCAGTGCTAAAGGCTAACGCGCTGGTGACGCCCACTCGTGGCGTATTATCACCAAAGACCAGAGGATCAAAACGCTGGTGCTGAATCCACAACAGGAAAGTGCCATTGTCATCCCCACTGAAACTGCCTTGAAATACACCAGACAATAAACAAGCTAGTGTACCTTCAAGGTGCGCTTGGGCTTCTGTTGCGGAAGGTAGCACAGGGGTGCGATTATCCAAGGTAGCCACATCGGAAATGATAGGGGCCATATCCGCTTCAAAATCTGCGCCGGCAAAATCAATCTGCGGCCAGTTTTTCGCCATCGTCTGTACTTCATTGGAAATGCTGATACCGTTGCTGCTATCGCCGTCTCGATCCAGCATCAACAGGAAACGAACGATATTTTGGGTATCTGGCATGGTCGTGTTCGTCCCCATCCCTGTCAGATCCACAGGCGTAATGATGTCACCGCCTGCCACCGACCCAATCTCCACCGCCCCCACCGAAAAGGTGATATTTCCGCCCACCTCATAGGTAAACGTACCGTCACTATCCGTTGTTCCCGCCTGATCGCCAGATACATAGGCAAGTCCCTCAACGGCGGTATCAATAAACCGCCCGGTGGCCGTTTGTGAGGTCTGGGGATTCTGGTTGGGATCTGGATTACTGTTTCCACTACTGCCGCCACCACCTCCACACCCGATAAGGAAGCATAGCGACCCCGTCGCCAGTAAAGTTAAACCACGCATAGCACACTCCTGAATGTTTGAAAAAGTAAGAAAACGCAAATTACGCAATATATAGCGTAACAATATGCAATATATTTCGCAATGCTTCCTCCCTGGAGGTGCAGCATGAGTGAAACTGTAAAAAAAGCCTTTGGCGACGATCTAACCAGAACCCGCAATGAGGCGGGACAAACCCAGGAAGGCGTATCTTTGAACTGTGATATGTCCCTGCGTTACTACCAGTATCTTGAGAAAGGCGACAACAACCCGACGATGATTACGCTGTTTCGGTTGGCCGACACGCTGGAGTGTGAACCGCATACTCTGATTGAGGCCGCCTGGAAGGTTTGGAAGAAAGAAAACCGGAAAAAGCGCAAATAATGGAATCGCCAGTCAATAAGCCCGCTACTAGCGATTCCAGATGGAGGGTGAAAAAGCACGGTAATAGGCTATGCCCGTAATCGTCTATAAATGCCTGTACAGTAGCAAATAGCTTTGGGCTAGGCAAAGGGTAAATTTTACGGCGACTACACCCAGCCACCTGCTCTGGCGTAAATGGATAGGCTCAGAATCTGAGGTTACTGCAATGTCTTTTTTGCTAAGCCCAGAATCCTCCTATCGCTGAACCGCTAAATGTGTTACTCGTTATTGCCTCATCTCCAAAGCAAATAATGAGCGACCAGCGAATACCTTTTAGAGGTGGGGTATGGGTTTTTGCGTCAGCAAAAAGGGCATGTTCCATCAGGAACTTTTTATACCTTATTGCGCAGCAATGCCTTATTGTATTCACATATCCACAGGGGCAATATAAGTTTATAAAACTATATAAGTAAAAAACATCTATGAGCGCGCGCGTATATAAGGGGCATCGATTCTTCTGCTGTTATACCACTGAAAACACAATATAAAATGCCGTTAATTTTTATCGTGGTGTACCAAAGTATCACCCTCAGCGTACCGAAGTATCACAGAGGCGTACTAAAGTATCCCACTTTGTTAACATAAGCGACTGAAAAATAACCATTCTTATCCGTACCCAAGTATCACACCCGCCAGTTTAATGGGGAATCTCATCATCAAGGGAAATGTTCTCGGTATTATCATCACCTTTTCTAGGTGCATCATCTCTAACATCAATTCGTTTTAAATTTTTATTATTGAAGAACATGGATTTCGATTGCGATATCTCCGGCGGCACTGGAGCTTGCGAGTAAAAAATTCTAAGGCCATTATCATCCGCTCGGATATTGGCATCGGGATAAAAACGAACGGCCTCTTTTAGCCAGCCGATAAAACTCTGTTTAAACTTTCTTGACGATGCGATGCTTTGACCGAAGCTTTTATGCAGACCGTTTTTACCAACATAGGGAATAAACACGCCTTTAGGATTGGACACTCGTGGGCAGCGGTAACTCAACCACTTATACACATCCATTGCACCGGTATTTTCATACAAGCCAATCAAAGCGCGCATATCTTCGGGTACACCTCGCTCTCTAACGGTTTCTGCATAGCGAGGATTGATCGTCAAGGAGGGATTCCAAATGGCAGCTTGCCGGTCATCCCGCTCTATCCAAAAATCGACGTTATCGGCAATCTGCGGTACGTTAATCGTTTTGGCGCGGCTCTTTTCACCAAACAAGCCTATTGTCATTTTTGCCTGACCGATATTCACAATTTCACGAGAAATGGATCGACTGTTTTTCCCGCCCACAGGGATGCGGTATTTTTCGCAATAGCTTCTAAAGCTTTGCCCTAAATCTACGTTGCAGGCTTCATCCAGCGAGGCCGCTCGAATTATATGGTTATGGATATGACTAAACCCAATTCTGGCGGCGGAACCCGACGGTATATCGGTATTGACCAATGTTCGGCTTCGTCCTTCTGCCACCACGCCCGCTTGAATATGTAAAGATAAGTCGCCATGCTCCACTAGCCATTCTCGCCGACCCTTTTTGTGTCTAAGCGGCAAGCCGCACTGAACGAAAACAGGGTGAGAGAAGGTAATATCCTCGGTGGTGGGTTCACTCAGTATCAAATACTCGGCATCCAGTTTATTCTTTGATACACGTTTTCCGGTATGTTTTGGATTCTTTGTTAGTTCATGGGCCATCACACCTCATTCAGTTATAGTGTTCTTATTATCCGATATGACGATCCGATCTTACCATCTTATCTTACTGCCGGATGCTTATCAGGCCGCTTGTTCAACCTTGTGCTTGATGCCATTGAGTTCATTGCGAACAATTCTGTACATCTTTCTCGCTAAGTTATTCACATTGGTTGGCGGTGTGATAAACGTATCTTTATCGGAATCCCGCAATAGTTTGGAGGCTGCGACTTTACCCAGCTTGCCCACGATTAAATCGGGAGGAATCGCGTCAAAGTATTCTCGTTGATCTCTCCTACTTTCATTTTGGTAGTTCGATACCTGGTTGAGTATATATTTCACCTGCTTTGCGCCATGCGCCTGCAAAATTTCCATTTTCTCCAAGGCCAAATTGACCGCTTCCGAATCCGGTGTCACGGGGATTAATACCAAATCCACATAGGCAGAGATCCACTTGTCGAATTCTGGCCGATTACCGCCGCTGTCAATAATGCAAAGGCCATCGTGATTAATGATATTTTTGACCAAGGCGGATAGATCGTCAGGCTGTCGGGCGTCGTAATAATTATAGCGCCGACCATTGACACGGATAGGTGCTCGATCATCCGTATGCATTAGATGCGCTTGTTGTTTATAAAGCGCTGCGCCATGCGCGAGTAAATGACACAGAGTCGTTTTTCCAGCGCCCCCTCTCTTTTGAACAATAGCGACACCTTCCATTAGCCACTCTCCTTTTTTGACAACATTTCATGCTCGTAGATAATTTTCCTCAGCGCTTCACTGGCGGATGCATTAAAAGCATCCCTGGATTTGGCAATTTCCTTTGCCATATTTTCGATATAGTCAATATTTGCCAGCGTGATGGTATAGGTCTTTTTTTCTACGGTTCGTGCGCGCGAAATTTCATGGCGAACGGCTTGTGAAAAATGATCGTCTGAATCCGTAATACGTTTTAGGTCTTTTGTGTCCGGTGCTTGCATGGCTTTTCCTTTATCCTTGTTATTGTTGATAGGTATGACAATAAGACAAGGCGGCAAGATCGGATAGTCTTATCTGAATGTCTTACTCACAAAGCAGAGGGATATAGCGGCAGTGTGGTTCTATTGCAACAACCAGCACTGAAACAGTATGAGTAATACTGTTTCAAAAAATTTGCTCTGCAAGCTGGATAACTCCGTCAGAAAAATATTTGCTTACTTTTTTTTCTTGCAGATGAAACAGAATTTAAGTATTCCGTTTCATTATGAGTGAAAACCAGTTATATGATAGCCAAGGCAAGCGCCTGTATTTAACACCCGAAGAGCGCAAAGCTTTTTACGAAGCGGCCAAACAATTTTCACGCGAGATCCGAACTTTTTGCCATACCTTGCAGGTGACAGGTTGTCGTATCTCCGAAGCACTGGAAACCACGATCAACAGAGTGGATCTTGAACAACAAACCGTGACGTTTAGAACCCTTAAGAAAAGGCAGAAAACCCATTACCGCCTGGTGCCGGTTCCACCGGACTATTTGGATAGCCTGGATATGGTGCATGAAATCCGTGCGAGACAACAGCATCACCAGCGGGCTAAACTATGGGAGTGGTCGCGCACGACAGCATGGCGTCATGTAAAAGCAGTGATGACCGAAGCGGGTATCGATATCCGCTTGCCTCATGCGACGCCCAAAGGGCTGCGCCATGCGTATGGGATCGCCGCTGTTCTCTCTGGCATGCCTATCACTGAGTTGCAAAAAGCACTCGGTCATGCCGACCTGAAAACCACTGCCATCTACCTGGATGCACAGGGTAAAGAGAAGCGGGCGCTCTATGCCGCCATGTGGGAAAGCTAGGCAGTCCTCCGTGGGTATTCAAGGCAGCACAATTTACAATGGCAAAGCACTTGTCAAAGCTGCCCCAATTCTATATATTTAAGTCTAACTGCCCCCTTGTGAAGTTGATTCAATGGAGCTTGGGGAGAGAAAACCGCCTTCTGGCGGTTTTTTCGCTTATAGACCGAGTATTTGGAGTTTATCAATAAAAACAATCGCTTACGTCGATGGATTCAACCTCTACTTTGGTAGTTTGAAAGGAACACCCTACCGTTGGCTAGACCTACCCGCACTGGTCAGACTTCTGTGCTATGAGCAAAATCCCGACTGCGAGCTAGTGGCGATCAAATACTATACAGCCGATATCAAAGCCAAGTTATCCTCTCACGGGGAAGCCTCCTGCAAAGCCCAGCAGGATTATTTGCTATCTCTCCAAGCACACAGCAAGGCCCAGAACACCAAGCTGGAAATCCACAAAGGTAAGTACAACATCCAGCCGAAAGAGTACTACGCTCACCAGGAGCCGGTTGATTTTGACAATAAACTGGCTGTTTGGGTTGCCGAAGAAAAGCAAACGGATGTCGCCATTGCTGTCCATATGCTGTGTGATGTCATTGACAATACATGTGATCAGGTGGTGATCTTTTCCAATGACAGCGATCTTGCTCCGGCATTAAGCACGATCAAATTACGCAAGCCAGAGCTAAAAATAGGCATTGTTGCTCCCATTCGCAGCCATGGCAGACAGCCCAGCGCAGATCTTAAAAAAATATCGGACTGGACACGTCATGGCATTAAAGAAAACGAACTGTCTAGAGCACAGCTTCCAGAGAAGGTGCTTACCCGAAAGCGGGCTATTTCAAAGCCTGAGCACTGGTGATAACCAAAGTGCTCCCGTTTACTGCAAGTTATCAATATGCGTTAATACAGAATACGTTGGGAATTGGGTATCACACTGATTTGAACAGAGTGAAAGTTGCTTGCCTGCCATAAAGGCAGCCAGTAGAGTCGAGTACAGCATTTGTTTACCCTCTGACGTACCGCTAGAATTATTAAAGTTTAATAACAGCCCCGTTGCTCCACCGGCTCCACATGAATTTATATCCATGTTGCTCATACCTGCTAGCTGTACATGCACCCATCCACCAGACCTGGGCCATATTTTTTCTATTTTGCCAAGAGATGTACAAACGGCATTGGCTTGCACAGAAAATACAGCTAATAGTAGGGTGACAGCTATTTTTCGATAATTCATATAGATATAAGTCCTCTGCCGTATGATAATTTGTCAACCGCTAGTGAATTTTAACATGCTGTATCCGTGGTCTATTATCGACACAGCCACCACTAAAGAAAAATTGCACTTCTCTCTTGGACGCTAAGGCCATCAGCAATGTGCTGTAAATACGATCCGCCGCCACATGATCAACAAACAGGTACTTGCAACCAAGTTTGATCGGGGCATTGAGTTTCCGGGTTTGTCATATCAACCGCTTTCACCATAATACTGCCGTCATTAACTGCCCAAACCTCTTCCAGCTCCGTCCAGACATTAGACCATCCGGTTGCGAATGAATAATTAGAAAGTAACATTAGGGCTAAAATAGCGTATTTCACAACAGACTCTCCATGCGTTTGTAAATTAAATATCTTCATCACCAACCTCACTACTTTTGGGTAAAATGATTTGCTTTTCAATTTTTTCAACACATCTTCACCGTAGATTTTGTAAATTAAATTCATGCCGAAATATAAACTACAACACAAATAAGTACGGCAAATAACAAACTGATAAGTAGTACATTTTTATGCGAAATAGACTCATCTACACGATTATAAACAATAGCTATAATAAGATTAGTTACGCCCTTTGGGTTTTGGTGTTCGCTGACCAAAAGTTTTGCAAACCTTAATATACTTATTACCAAAATAATTATTGCATATAAAAAAAAAGTCAAAATCACAAAAGGTATCAGCACTGCAACCAGGTTCATTTTCTATATACCTGCTGAACCATATTGTTATTCGGCCTGCTTGGATAGAGAACAAAACCACCGCCGGCACTTTCAGAAGAGAATGAAAAAGCATCTCCAACTGCATTGACCAAATCTCTACCAGAAGCAGTAAATTCTAGTTCAGGTGCAACTGTAGCTCCGAGTTGAGGGCCCAAATTTATTTCAAAGCTTGATGGTATTGGAGGAGCATTAGGGTCCATGAGATTTTGAGTGGTTGCCGTGGCCCCAAGCAAACCAGCTCCTGCTGCATGATCAACATTTAGATTAACACCACTTCCTTGGTTGCTAGCAAAATCGTAACCGATATTTATAGAACCGCGCCCGACCATAAAGCCTTCTGAGTTTGCAAAAGGATTCTCTGGATCTAGCTGCCCAATTATAGTTTGGGAAATTATTCCTGGAGTTAACCCAGTTTGGAGTTGTATATCGAATGGCTCATCAGTAACTCCTGGAAAGCGAATTGATAACGTATTAGTTAAACCCTCGCCGAAAAGGTTAAGTGTAATACCAACATTAATACCATCCTCTCCCATCGGATCATTGAAATTCATAGGGTTATTGTTGACATACGCATAAAAATTAATGCCCGCCGCAAAGCCAAGAGGATCTTCGGAAAGAAATCTTCCTCCCGCTTCAGGATCGTAATACCGTGCTCGATAGTAATATAAGCCCGTGCTTTGGTCGTGCTCACGCCCGGTATAAAGCAACGTATTGTCCGTACCAGGCAATGCCAAGCTGGTAGGCACACCAAAGGCATCATAGGCGGTACTGGCTTCGGTCGTGCCGGTATGCCCGGTTTCCGCTGTCACACTATTTAAGTGATCGTGGTGAAAGGTGGTGTTCGTCCAATCGTTGGGGTCGCTGCTGTTATAAGTAAAGCCATTAACAATTTCATCAATAATCACACCCCGAAAATATTTATTTTCCAAGGTGCCTGATGCACTGTAGCTGGCTTCTAAGTGCTCACCTTCCAAGTAATGGAGTGTATTGCCGTTTTGAATACGGTAGTCGTTCGGGTCATATTCAAAACTAACGCCATTAATCTGGTCGGCTCGGCCTTTGCCATTGTAGGTGATGCTGTAAATGGTTTGTCCGCTACCATTTTGTTTTTGCGTGACACGGCCCGCTTGATCGTAAATAAACTGGCGATACACGGAGCCCGTGCCGCTGCCGGTTCTTATGTTGTGCAATCGATTACCAAGTGGCGCGCTACCAAAACCGGCGGGGTTGTAAGTGTAGTAGTAGATGGTGCCGTTGTTGGTTTCAGTCTGACGGTTGCCGACTCGATCATAGGTGTAGCTACGGTCTTCGCTATTGATGGTGCTATTAACATTGGTTAAGCGATACAGCGCATCATAAACGTAGTCGGTAATTTTATTGGAGACGCTATTCTGTATTTGCGTGATATTGCCCAAGGCATCATGCTGGTAGTTCAGGGTTTCCACCACCGTGCCATTCGCGGAAATATTTTGCAGTTGGGTTAAGCGATTGTCCGCATCATAGCGATAGTTGGTTTGCGCTTTGTTACTTAATATGCGATTTAACAAGCGGCCGGCAGGGTCGTAATGGTAACTGACTTGCAAGTATGCGGGGTTGCGCATGGCCACCAAGCGGTTGGTGCTATCGTACTGATAGGTCGTCACTTCATTTTGATAATCGGTTTTGGTCACGACGTTGCCGACCGGGTCATAAGTCCAATTGAGGCTGCGGTTTTGACGGCTATCGGTTTTGCTGGCCAGTTCATGGCGCGCGGTGTAGCTGTAGGTGTAGGTCACATCACCGTTTGCCAATTGGGTAAGATCACCAAAGCCGTTGTAGGCACGGCTGTCCTGGCTACCGTCTTGCAGATATTCCGTTAAGGTTAGCCGATTGAGCACATCGTAGGTATGGCGACGCTGTCGGCCTGAGCGATCCTCGGTGAGCAAAATGTTACCGGCCTGGTCGTGGAGCAACACACGGTCGGTTACGTCGGTGCCCGATTCAACAATGGGATCAATGGTTTCCACCAAGCGCCCGAGGTCATCATAGACAAAGGTGGTAACTTGTCCTTCAGCATCGGTAATGGAGGTGGTATTACCCAATAAATCAAAGGTGTAGCGCGTCTCGCCATTTAACGCATCAACGCTGCGGGTAAGGCGATTGAGTTCATCGTATTCATTAGACAGACTCACGTTTTGGCTGTTGCGTGGATGACTGCCGCTGGTGGTGGCGTTGGCATCAAGCACGCCGGTGACATTATTGTTGGGGTCGTACTGGGTGTCGGTTTCAAAGCCCAGTGGGGTGATCACTTTGGTTTGACGGCCCAAAGCATCATATTCAAAACGTAAGGTATTGCCGTTGGCATCCGTGGCGGCCACTAAGCGCCCGGCCAGGTCATATGTGGATTCGCTGCGGTGGCCATTGGCATCAACGGTGGCAGTTAAGCGATTGAGGCCATCGTATTCAAAGCGGGTGCTGTGACCGTTGGCGTCGGTCTGCTTGATAACGTTTCCGTTGGCATCATAGTCAAAAGTGGCGCTATGCCCGAGAATATCGGTGGTTTGAATTAAACGGTCGGCAGCATCATAGGTATTGCGCTGGTAAACGCAGACCGAGTAAAAAGACTTGGGTCGATCACATCCAGACGGCGGCGTTTCCGTGGTGTTGTATTGCACCCATTCTGAAGCGATTTTTCCGTTGCTATCATACACCGTATTAATACTTTGAATGCCGTCCGCTAGAGATACATTCGTCACTCTGTTCAACGAATCGTAACCGTAATATGTAGTGATATTGATTAACGTCGCATCTGTCGCGGAGGTGCGTCGTGGCAAGGTTCTGCTTCGCATGCGCCCTAAGTTGTCGTATGTGTAGGTAGTGGTAATACTGCCGCCGGAAGTCGCACCGCTAACAGTTTGGCTTTGCAGGTTAATGCCGGTGCTGTCGTACACGTAATCCGTAATGCGTTGGCGACTGGGCTGCGCCGGATCAATCCGTTCGATGCGCTGTTGCACTTGACCAAAAGCAGGATGGCCCGTGTTGGCATAATAGGTGTAGGACTCCAACACCACATTCGCGCTGCCATTGAGCGTGGTGCGAATTTCTTGCAGTTTACCGGCCACCGCACCGGTGCTGGCGTTGGTCGTGGTGTAATAGATGCGCGTTAATGGCGTGCCACGTTTATCGGTGACAGTCGTGGGCTGATCGTAAATACCGTAGCTGTAATCCACTGTTTGGTTGAGCGGATCAATTTCACGGCTGACCAAGCCATTGTTGTTGGAGGCATTGGCACTGATACTGCGATTTGTTTGAAAGGAGTACTGGGTTAAAAACCCTAAGCCATCGCGCTTGGTGTAACGCAGGCCGTCGGCGTTGTTTTCAAAACGCAGGATTGCACCATCGGGTTCTTCCAGCTTTAACAAGGCGCCGTTAGCTTTATCGTAACTGTGGGTACGAACAAAGCCACGCGCATCGGTAATTTGGGTGCGTTGCCGGTAAAGATCGTAATCGACGGTTTCCCCTTGCCCTAAACCATTTTTCTGGGTGAAGGCTTTGTTGTTGCGATAGTAGGTAAAGACATTTTTCACCTGCTGGCCGCCGCGATCTTCCGGCAAAATCATTTCGTGCAGCAAGTTGCTACCGCCGTGGTAGGTGTAGGTCAAGGTATCGTTTAAGGGATTCGTCACCGAGATTAACCGGCTATTGTTGTAGGCAAATTGCCAAGTGCGTCCAGACCAATCACTGACACTTTGAATCAAACTGGAGGAGCCGGCGTAGCTAAAGGTTAAACCGTTGCGTCCCGAGATACTGAGATTATCCGTGACACTACTCAGACGCCCACTGCCATCGTAATTCAGCGTTAGGCGATTATTGTAAGGGTCTTCAATATAGCTCAAACGCGCACTTTGACCGGCAACCGTCGTCAGATTGCTTGGACCGGAAAACACATAACGCACCCCATTGCGAAAAGCTAAAGTATGCAGGCCGCTGGACGGTGTATTGAGCTGCAATGAATCAAACCCACCTGGGGGCGGCGTAATGGCGCCGGTGGACTCGTTGCGCAAATAATTGTGCTCACCGCCACGCTCATCCACGTAGGTGATGGAGGCCGTGACACCATTGCCATTTTCGGGCGCTTGGCCCGCACCGCTGCCGGGCGCGCAGTCGGGGCAGTTGCCGTAATCGTTGGAGCGCAGACTCATATTGTAGCTGTGGGTCCAACCGTAGCCCAATGCACTCTGCTGATTGGAGCGCGCAGGACCGGAGTTATAGCTGCGGGTAAAGACGTAATCCAAGCCACGACCTTTAATCGTAAAGTCGGTTTCATCGTGGTACATATTGCCGGTCACGGTACTGATCGGATCGGCGGTCGAAGGGGTTTTGACAAGATCGTTGTTGGCTTGGCTCACCAACAAGACATCACTAAAAATTTCATTATTGAACGTCGGCTGGACAACACTGGTGCCCGGCAGGGCCGTGGCAGGATCGAGGGATTCGGCACCGTCCACCCAGCCGCCGCCAGCCAGGAAGACATCGTTGCTGATGCTGTAGCTTTGGCTGGCCAGGTTGCCACTGGCGGCGCTAAAAATTTTTTCTAAAAAGACGGTAAAGCGGAATAAGGCACCCTCTGTTTTACGAGCGGGAATCACATATTCCCAGCGGGCGTTTTGCCCGTCGATAAGGATTTCATCCCCAAGGGCCACGTCATCGCGGATATCCTGGATACGTGAACCGCTGTGTTCATCCGTCACCAGGGGCAAGGAACGATAGACATGCGCCAAGCGATCAAAGCCTTCATTTTGATCGAAGAAGTCAAAGATTTGCTGGCCAATATTGTTGGGGATGATGTTGGTCAGAAAATTGGTTTCTATTTGGCTGAGCACCGTTGAGACTTGGCCTGAATACTGGGTGCCATCACAAAAAGTAAAGGGGTTCACCGTTTGGTTACTGGGCAAACTCAACAACTGGTTTTCAAAATCATCGACACAGGAGACCCAGCCATAGAGGCCACCATTGGTGCTGTATTGATAATTGACCAGAGCGCGATCCAATGAGGTGTCGGCAGTGGTAATATCGCGCTTGAGCACTTCCATTTGTGCGCCGTCAGAAGCATGGGTCCACGTGGCTGGGTTGGTGCCAAAGACTGTAAATGGCGTATAGGTAAAGCCACTGGGGTTATTGTCAAAACGAAAACTTCCAAACTGGCTGGCCATATTATTACTGCTGCCGGTATTCTCGGGGCGTTGCAGAGAAGCCCCGTTGGCCAGAGCCATTTGAATACCACGCACGGTAGACACGGCATCGAAGCCGGTGATCTGTTGCCAGATTTCATGTTCCAGGGAAGAACCCAGATGCCCCATTAACTCAAAGTGGTCATTGGCATAGGTTTCCGGCTGGTCGTCTACCCAGTTGCCGTTAAATTTGACGCCCTTCATATCGATTAACAGACCGCCAGGCATCACAGAGAAAGCGGTGTTATCCAGGTATTCCACCTCAAAGGTAGAGCTGACCACGCCGACAAAGCCTTCAATGGGGGAAATGACATGATTGAGTGTATCCAGACGGCGACTTTGCTCCACAAACTGGGTGTAGTACTGACGCATGGCGACTTCGAGCAAGCCGCCTGTCAAGGCATCTTGCGCATCGGGGGAATCCAGTAAGCGACTTTCGCTGCCATCGATAGCACCATTGCCATTGGCATCGACATAGGGCACACCGCTGCTGTTATTAACGATCGGAAATTGTTCATTGGCGGCCAGTAATTGGTCGGCGGCACGATGGACTTGCGACCAGTTGGAGGTATCGCCGCCGGTGCCAATCAAATAATAGCCGCCAACAATAAGATTGTTGTAGTCCGCTTCAATCACGTTATCCGCTCCACCATCAATGCCCGGTGCGCCATCCAAATCGAAGGTCATCGTAAAAGGCGTGCCGATAGGGAACTGCAAACTGCCGCCGGTGGTAAAGGGTGTTGCTATCACTTCACCATCCAAACGCACTTCGACACGGTCGGCTTCACCGTTAATGGCAATGGAGCTATAGGTCACTGTCAGCCGCTTAGTGGATAAATCCGCTAAGGCATGAGGACCACCGATGCCCGTGGTAATATTAAGGGTGCCTCCGCCTGTTGTTTGTGCCACGATATTAAAATTACCGTTTAAAAATTTGGCCCAGTCAGGATTATTGGCCGTGTCGTGATCGACAATCGCATCATAGGTAGAGACACTACCCATCACTTCAAAAGGTAAGGAGGCCGGTAAGATTCCATCGTCTACTGGGACAATCGTGCCGGGATCGGCCACATCTTCTAGGGTTTTTCCAGGGTGGTTGGTGGCGAGGTAATCGAGAATTTGTTCTTCGTAAATTTCTAAGGGGTTTTTATCGCGGTAATCTGGGTCGTCGTTGCGAATTGCATTGTAGTAACGGTCATAATCAAAATTCACGACGTTGTATACGTCGATATCTTGGTTGTGGTATTGGCGTTGTTTAAAGCCGGGGGCCACATCGATCCAGGCGCAACGATCTGGCGTACTGGTGCAGTTCACGTTACCGGGTGTGGCACCGCGATAATCATCATAGGGCACCTGGACTTGTACCCAGACATGCTCAAATTCAACAAACTGACCATTATTCGTTGGGTATGGGCTGACACCTTGAATACCTTGGTTGCGCATAATCGCCTTGGCTAAGCTGATATCCTTCACCCCTAACCAATTCACCAGCGCCGCTTCGGTCGTGCGTATGGTGCCTTTAACATAGCGGGCGGGCATATTTTGCGAGCGGTACATAGCGATCAGTACCGAAGCGATATCCACATCACTGCCCCGTTGCCCCAGGAAGGTATTAATGCTGTTTTGGCGGGAGCCGTGATACAGCGCATATTCATGGGTATTGCGCACATATTCGTACATGGCCGCCGGGGTCTGCAACTGCGCAGCTTTATCGCTGATGGTGCTGCCTTCGCCGGTAAAAATAACTTCGCGGGTTTCAACCAGGGGATCGGCCCAAGCGAACACTTGGCATAGACTCAAAACGGCCAAGGCGACGCCCCTCCATGGCATGTTGCTTAAGCGGGTATTAGACATCGTTGTGATTCCTTTGGTAATTGTATGTTTTTCTTTGCATGAACTAGTTACTCGCTTGAAACGTTGCATATGCAATGTATCGGATATCATTGGCTCGGACTGGAACGATTTGTATAGATTTTTTACTTAGAAAGACGAATATACCCAATTTCAGGTCTACTACCATTACAACCGTAAACATGAAACGCAATTTTTGTTTGTGATGCATAAGCTGCTAATATCATAGATATTTCGTCTGAAGCATCGCCGCCAAACCTGCTATTGTCGTACTTCATATCGAACATATATGTATCACCGACATTTACAGGGCAACCATTTGAAGCACCGCCCGCGAAATCTGTTTGGATGTGCATGCCCCAATCTCTAGATTCAATTCCCACTATCTTTCCAAATGCTGTCGCCTCATGTACCGCAAAAGATTTTGCGCAAATAATTGAGAGCAAGATAATTAACCCTAACTTTTTCATATGACAACCTCTTTTAGCCAATCCGATATATCAAACTTTGTTCAATTTTACTTAGCGGTGCGTAGTACGTGTCAGATATGTAGGTGTTTCTTTTTTCGCGCTTTCAGGCAACATGACGCTCTGCTTTGTAAAATTCAATCGCTCGGCTAAGGCCGTTAATTGTTGATGACGGTCTTCGGGGTTTGCCTCTAAGGCAGCATTCACTTCATCTTGTAAGGTCTCTAAACGCGAAAGCGCTACCTCGGAAGCGTCGGTGATCACAGGATGCGTCGTTTTGTTTACCTCCGGCGTTCCCAACGCCCAAGCACTTAAACGTTGAAAAAACCCAGGCGTTGGCTTTTGGTGCTTTGCTCTAAAATCATCGCAGCGTTGCTGTAAAACCGTGAGGGAATTATTTAACTGGGTAATTTGCTGACGACGGGCCTGTTGCCACTGAGCAGACGAAGCCTGCGGATCACGGGCCTTTTGTAATGTTCGACCCTGCGAACGCTCCGTCGCCAATGTCAGCGTTTGCGTCGGTAGCGGCTGGGTAAGTGCGTTAATGGCCTGGCGAACCTGTTGCACTTGTTGATGAATGGCATCAGCATCTGCGTCGCCTTGGAAGGTGCGATTCGCCATCAATAATGCATGACCTACTTCGCGCACCTGAGTTCGCTTTTGGGGGTCGAGCGATGATGGCGCTGCCTGTGCACCTTCTGCGCTTGCCGTACTCGCCATAAATCCAGAAAAAAACAAAAGCGCTACCACACTATAAGCACGAAGCGGCTGGAAATTAATGTAGGTCATAATAAAAAACTCCCTTGGCATTCTGGGGATTGCTTAGCAACCCCATACAGCCAGAAATATCTTATGTTGTAGAGAATAAATGTTAGCAAGAGCATTGTGGTAAATTTTAGTTATTGAGTATTTCTACTCTATCTATTTGGCAGCCTTCTGAACCTTGCCTGCTAAGCACTCTTACGGTGTAACCAGCAGCCTTGGCGGATAAAAATGTACTCACAAATGCACTAAACGTATCTGGCGAATCCACTTTATTAAAATAACCGGAATCATTATTTGAAGGAATACTGCACATTTGAGATACGCCTTCTAGCCACACGATAACATTCCTTGCGGAGGCCGACGGAGTATTAACTTGAATATTTGAGACTTTACCGTCTCTAGTCTCATAGGCAAAAGCCGCAAATGAGATTAGGAATAAGGTAAGGGTAATAACTACTTTTTTCATTTTAATAGAACGCTCTCTTACACAAATTAACACGTTACTAATTGAGTAACGTGGAAATAATGACAATCAACACCGGCTCATTAAGCGTTGGCACACGGCCCTGCTCAATCTCCACATCATCATTGACATTGTCGCCATCGGTATCCGCCAGCAAGGCATCGGTATCGCCACCTTCTGGAAAGGGGTCATAGGCATTGCAGTTACCGTCGTAACAGACTTCTTGGTAATCCGTAAGGTCGTCGCCATCCGAATACGGGCTAAACGCATCAAGACCGTATAGCTGCTCATCATCGTCCAGCAAGCCATCGCCATCACTATCGATGATATTGCCGGTGACATCCAGCGTCTGCAAAGCCAGAGCATTGATAGGACTGAGTGATGTAATTTGATTACCAGAGACATTGAGATGCTGTAGATTAAGTGCCCATTCCAAACCCGTTAAGTCACTGATGCCCAGGCTGGCTGCGTTTAGATCCGTTAGGCGCAGTAACTCTGCGCGATCCAGAGTGTCCATACGATTGCGCCCCAGACCACTGTTGATAGCTGCGCGCAAATTCGCATCGGGGATCGTGACATCTGATTGGTTGGCGGGGGTATCTAAGCCATCAGCAGCAGCCAAGGCACGCAAAACCAGGGCCGTATCATAGGCACGACCACCCCAACTGCCGTCAGAAGACTGCGCGCCGGACAAATGACTTAAGAGTGGATTGGCCACACCGGTATTGCCCGAAAGATACGCCGCATGCGCAGTGTGTGCTTGCAAATACGTGGGCGAAGCGGTGTTGACGAGTGCAGCCAAGGTGCTCACCGCGTTATTGATCGGTGCTGCAACCGACGCATCAACACTCTGCAAGGCAACCAGCGCCTTAACCACCATGGCGGTGGCAAAGGCATCGCTTTGATCTTCCAGCGCCACGGGCCAGCCCTGATTACTGGCGCCACTGAGTTGCACGGCCTTTAGATAGTCGATAGCCGCTTGAATATCCGCTGCCGAATTGAGCAACGATAAGCTGTTAAGCACGATCGCGGTGTCGAGCGGCGCTTGCAGGTACTCCTGACTTGCACCCCAGGCATCCCGACCCGACACGGCACTATTTTGTGCGCTTACCAATGCGGTGATGATCGCTGATACATCATCACCATGGGCACTCAGACTAAAAACACGTCGGGCCTGATAATCGGCATTGTCGGTGGCGTGATTTTCCAGCCAGGTAATCCCCTGGTAATACGCTTCTCCCCGCAGTCCGCTGGCTCTTAAGGCATCCACCGCTTCAGCGGTCAGAATAAATTTTTCTGCCGTGGTGGTGCCCCAACTGCCATCACTGTTTTGCTGCGCAGATAGCCACTGCTGTGCTTGAGTGATAGAGGTTTCATAAAGCGCGTGACTGTAAGATGCAAAGGCGAGTAGAACAACAAAACAGCAGCGGGAAAGTCGTGTGGACATAAACCGAGTCCTTCAATTTATCTTTTTATTGGTTAGCAAGAGCGCCATCCCACCGAGTTGTTGCAGACTGATTTGCCTATATATCGCACAGATCTAAAGATGACACTTTTATAAGTAGGACGAATAATAACATCTGTTAGGTGACAATCAAACTACGACAACTTCGCGCACTGGCCAAGGAATCCAGCGCCACGGCAACAGATTGGCGCCAAAAGAAACATTCTGAAGCCTAATGGCTCCAGAACACGTGCACTTGGTCATGGGCGGTTTCGATAGTAAAAATATCGCCCGACATTTCCATATCGCGTCCCATGCGCTCATAGTCAATATAAAACTCTAGGTGCTTGGGAATCTCGCTGGTACTTTCGGTTAACTCTTGCGCGTAATCAGCCAATGAGCTGTAGCAGCCTGAATAATTTTCCTCTATGGCTTTCCTTGCATCGTCCAGATCATCGCCAAAATGCGCTAATACCTCGCTGCCGATTTCTGGATATTCTTCGATAAAACACGCGATTTCGTGTAGTTCTTCAATACCTGAAAACTCACTGACGCGATAACTACCAAAACCTTCATGGTCATGTACGGCATACTCTTCGGCCTCTTCTTTGACGGGTGAGGCTTTTAACATTTCATTAATCTGATCTTGAATAGTGTCTAGCTCCTCCGTTGCATCAATCCAAACACCGTGTAAAACACCATTATTGTATGCTGCCAAATCTGCTACATAAATTTTGATTGCATCACTCATCTTTTTTCTCCTGGTCATTACCGTTATTGAAAATTCAATAACGTCTGACCCGCTGGCGAAGCGTGGGGGGTAGCAAGCGCAAGGGCGAGCACACAAAGTTTTGCTGCGCGAGGAATGGCTGTGTTTTTTCAGCCAGGGGAAAAGTTTTTGGGATCGTGTTATTTACCCTTGCGGGCGCGAGGGTGGCAAGGCCCCCTGAGTGTGGCAAACGGCGTGCGCAGGCGTGAGTGATACGACACCCTTGTTCCCGATTTTTTAGGGAATGAGCGGCGAGCGAAGGTAAAGCAGCACGGCCCGAAGGGTACGCAAAAAAGTATCAGTTATTGTTCTGTATTGATTGAATCCACGTAGCCAAAATATTGGTCTTCGATAAAGCTTGGCGTCACCCCAATAATCGCGGCAAAGGCTGTCCAGGTTTGTTCTAACAGGTCGTCCACCAGTGCTTGATAGTCTCGCTGACTATCGGCTCGAATACAGGAACGTAATCTGTGCAAGGCTTGACACTGAGCGCTACACACCGCCATCAGCTCTTGATCATAAAGCTGCTGAGGGTCGTATTTTTCCATGATCAGTTTAGTTAACGATTTAATATTTCGGATTAAATCATCGATCTCTTTTTCGAGATATGCCTTTTCGTTCACCATGCCCTTTTATCGTTACCATAAAATAGCTTAAGACATACGAGGTTGCTGGAAATTTGTCAAAACAAAACTCACTCGTTGTATGACGCTCGGCAAACACAACTGTTGCTATTGCAAAGATTGAGATTTTTTTGAATCTTAAATTAAAAATAATTCGGTATCCCAAGTGGGTTAAGCAGGTAACGAAAACCTTCTGCCATCCCAAGAATAAATAGCCAAACAACCACATGGTTTCGCAACTCAGAGCGAATAACAATCAATAAACATCGCACAGGTCTTGGGTGTTTTAGTATTTTCCGTGGCGGCAACTGTTTATCGCCTAACACAAGACGAATAAACCCCTCTTTCAATGCTAACAACTCATTGAGTTCGGGATACTTATTTTCAAATTGGTTGAGGTAATGTGGCATTTATTTTCCCGGTCAGTTTTTAAAGACATAGTGAGACCAGGGGATGAAGTCAACCCGGTTGGTGATAAATCTGTTTTAAGGTAGAGCAGGTATGTTCAAGATGTTGCAGGGGAATATCGAGATCAAAGGCGAGTCGAAGACCGGCGCCTGACCATGAAGATCCGCGAGATTCACCAGGCGTCCCGAGCGACGTATGGGAGCCCCAGGATCTGTGCCGAGCTGCGCTACCA
>JANQMK010000114.1 GCA_028280085.1 Pseudomonadales bacterium | reverse complement strand
ACTTTATTGAGAAGCGTTAACCATCTAGATATATGCGTGAACGGTAGTGTCTCGCGTCGTGCTATGTCTATATTAAAGAGCTTTAATATTTTCGCAGGCGAATAGGTTGAGTGATTAGGTAAGGGTGAAATGGTGCGGTAAGAGCGCACCGCACGACTGGTAACAGTTCGTGGCATGGTAAACCCCACTCGGAGCAAGACCAAATAGGAACCTGATAATGCGTGGCCCGCGCTGGGTTCGGGTAGGTTGCTTGAGGTATGCGGTGACGTAAACCCTAGATGAATGGCTGTCCAAGACAGAACCCGGCTTATAGGCTGACTCTACTTATATTTTTTGCAGCTAAGTTAACAGTTTTTGCTTGCAAAAGTTACTCTCGGTAGCGCTTAAGCGCTACCGTAATTAAAGTATTACTTTAATTGTCTCTTATACTCTCCTGTTTTTAAGCAATATTTTGGCTTATTTTGTTGCGTGGGTTTGTTGATTTTAGCTGCCTATTCCCCGACGTTTACCGCATTTTTGACCCGTTCTGCCTACTTTGCCTTTCTTGACAATAACCCTAATCACTATCATAGTGTGCTATAGTGGGTTAAAGTGGGTTGAAGTGGCATAAAAGCAATAACCTGTGCTTAATCAGCAACCTGTAATTAGCTGTTAATCAGCCAACAGTGGGATGATTTAGTGTTTAGAGGCGCAACTGCGATCAATATGGATGCTAAAGGGAGGGTCGCGGTACCGTCAAGGTATCGCGATATCCTCACTAGCTACTGTGATGGCCGATTAGTAGCCACTATTAATCCCGATCATACAGAGCGGTGTTTGTTGGTCTATCCGTTGCCAGATTGGGAAGAATTACAAAAGAAGTTAGAAGAGTTGCCGAGTTTTAATAAAGCTGCCCGTCGTATACAACGTTTGCTGATAGGACATGCGAGTGACTTTGATTTGGACGGCAGCGGCAGGATTTTATTGCCAGCAACACTGCGGGAATATGCCGGTCTAAATAAAAAGTTAATGTTAGTTGGGCAAGGCAATAAATTCGAGCTTTGGGGTGAAGAACATTGGTATGAATCTCGAGAACAGTGGATTGAACATGCTAATGACGAGGGCATCTTGCCTGAGGAGCTGCAATCTTTTTCTCTTTAGCATGGTGTTTGCAGTGTTATAGGTATGTAGACATACATAATGTGGACGAATTTGCTGGTACTGGCGAATACGAGTGAAGCATACGCGATTAGCGACGAGTAAATAGTATATGGGAGGTTATGCCGCTGTTAAT
Organism: Pseudomonadales bacterium; assembly: GCA_028280085.1. Lineage (GTDB taxonomy): Bacteria > Pseudomonadota > Gammaproteobacteria > Pseudomonadales > JANQMK01 > JANQMK01. The sequence goes on along the minus strand of JANQMK010000114.1, from coordinate 3,348 downwards.
CATGAGACGGTTTTATTAGATGAAGCAGTGCAGTATTTAGTTTTTGAGAAAAGTGGGTATTACATTGACGCAACATTTGGTAGAGGTGGCCACACAGAAAAAATATTAGAGCAATTGTTGATAGATGGAAAGGTATTAGCATTTGATCGAGATCCTCAAGCTGTTGCAGCTGCGCAGAGTAGATTTGCTCAAGAAGAAAGGTTGACGGTGATACATAGTGAGTTTTCTAAGTTAGAGCATGAAGTTAGTAGGCGCCACATACTAGGAAAGGTTTCAGGCATTTTGTTGGACTTAGGTGTGTCTTCACCACAGCTTGACCAAGCTTGCAGAGGATTTAGCTTTTTACACGACGGGCCATTGGATATGCGCATGGATACCTCAACCGGGCAAACTGCTGCCGAGTGGATAGCATCTGCGAAACAGGAGGATATTGCACGTGTACTCAAGGAATATGGAGAGGAGCGTTTTGCTAAGCGTATGGCTGCGGCTATTGTGCGAGAACGGCTTCAGTGTCCCATTACAACAACGTCTAAATTGGCTGAAGTAATAAAAGATGCAAATCCGGCGTGGGAACAGCACAAGCATCCCGCGACGCGGGCGTTTCAGGCAATTCGTATATTTATTAATGATGAATTGGGCGAGCTTGAAAAAGTCCTTGAATCGACACTTCGGGTACTTAAGTCGGGCGGTCGGTTAGTTGTTATTAGCTTTCATTCGCTAGAGGATCGAATCGTTAAGCAGTTTATTCGCAAACATGCTAAAGGAGACATATTGCCGGCTTCTGTACCTATTCGGGATAACCAGCTGAATAAAAAGCTTAAACCCATAGGTAAAGTCATCAAAGCAAGTGAAGAAGAAGTTTCCCGTAATGTGCGTGCCCGTAGTGCTGTCATGCGGGTTGCCGAGAAACTGTGAACTTCATGTTGGTTGCCTTGATGGCCGCCGGGGTTGGCTTTGTTTCTAATGTTATATGGTGAGGGCTTGTGGCGTCAAAGAGTGTACTGAAAAATAAGAATAGGCGGCCTAATCGTGCTGTTATTTCGTTAGTATTATTGATTGGTGCTGTATTGTCAGCGATAGCTGTGGTTACTTCTGTACATACAAATCGGTTGTTGTTCGCAGAATTACAGCGCTTGCGGCAGAGCGCCGATGCCAGTCGGATTGAATGGGGCAAGTTGTTGTTAGAGCAGAGTAGCTACGGGGCGTTCAGCCGTATTGAGCGATTAGCCTACCGTAAGCTGCTGATGAAAACGCCAGAATCGGATGAAGTAGTCATGGTTGGCAATGAGTGAAATAGAGGGGCGTCAGTCAGTTGGTTTTTGGCGGCTTGCTGTAGTTGGAATATTTTTTTTGATGTTGGCAATGGTTTTGTGTTGGCGATTTGTTTCCTTGCAAGTCGTACCGGCGGCAGCCGGAGCAAAGCTGGGGCCGGATATATTGCTTAAGCGAGCCGCGAGCCAGTTATTGCGCAAGGAGACCTTGCCTGCTCATCGAGGTGTGATTACAGATCGTAATGGTGAGCCCTTAGCTGTTAGTACGCCGGTGGTGTCATTATTTGCTGACCCCAGAGAGTTGCTACAACAGCAGGCAGATTGGCATCGTTTGGCAGTAGCTTTAGGACATGACCCTGATTATCTTGCAGATCGTATTCGACGAAAAGCCAGTAAGCGGTTTATCTATCTAAAACGCCGCATGTCGCCGGCGGCTGCAGAAGAAATAAAAAAACTGGGTATTGATGGAGTTTACGGGCAGAATGAATATCAGCGGTTTTATCCAGCAGGAGAAGTAACCGCTCATTTGGTTGGTTTTACTAATATAGATGATCAAGGGCAAGAGGGTATTGAATTAGCTTTTAATGGTTGGTTGAAGGGCACACCAGGCAAGAAACAGGTGGTTAAAGACCTTCATGGCCATATTATTAAAGATGTTAAACAGTTGTCAGAAGCCAGACCAGGTAAGCCAATGGCGCTCAGTATTGATCTTCGTTTGCAGTATATTGTTTATAAAGAACTGAAATCTGCGGTTAAACGAGTCAATGCTAGTTCGGGTTCGGTAGTGCTGCTTGATGTTAAAACAGGTGAAGTTTTGGCAATCGCTAATCAACCATCGTTTAATCCTAATGATCGTTCTCAGTTGAAGCCTTTTCAAATGAGAAATCGTGCAGCGACGGATATTTATGAGCCAGGCTCAACTGTGAAGCCGCTGACAATGGTGGCAGCACTAGAAAGTGGTAAGTATCAGCCCAGTACGTTGATTAATACTAGCCCGGGGCGTATCCGTGTAGGAAGAAAAGTGCTGCTTGACCCGGTTAATTACGGCGAAATTTCGTTGACTAAAGTGATCACTAAATCCAGCCAGGTTGGTACGAGCAAAATTGCGTTGAGCTTAGAGCCAGAACGGATTCGTGACGTTTTTTACCGTGTTGGCTTGGGTCAAAGTACCGGTAGCGGGTTTCCCGGAGAAGGCGTTGGAGTGCTACCCAATCGTGGTCGATGGCGTCCAATCGAACAGGCTACCTTGGCTTTCGGGCATGGCCTATCGGTAACAACATTACAATTGGCACAAGCTTACGCTGTGCTTGCTAGCGGTGGTGACCGGCGGCCGCTTTCGTTACTAAAAGTTACTAGCGCGCCGATACCAGAGAACGTCATTGATCCGTCAATAGCAAAGCAAGTGCTTGGCATGCTGAAAACTGTCACTAAAAAAGGCGGCACGGCTAAGCGTGCCAATGTAGAAGGTTACGAGGTCGCTGGGAAGACTGGCACTATTCACAAGGTAGGCCGGACTGGCTATGAAGGCAGCCGCTATATTGCTGTTTTCGCCGGCATTGCGCCTGCTGATAAGCCGGAAGTGGTAGCGGTTGTTATGATTAACGACCCTAAAGGCGACGAATATTATGGCGGCGAAGTGGCTGCCCCTGTTTTCTCTAACATTATATCTAAGACCATGCGTTTATTAGGCGTGCCAACAACTGAAGCCCAAAGGGTTGCAGCGCGATGATGATAGATAGAAGAAGGATAAAAAATAATGAAGTTGAGACCTCATTTGTTAGTTAGTGTTGATAAATGAGTTCCAGGTGAAATTAAATTGATTAGAATGGCAACAGCTTTGTTATCAGATGAAACCTATTATCAGTGTCTGCGCTATCTTCTCGCTGGTACAGCAGTTGTGCCAGAGAAATTTGCTAACGTCGCCATTAAAGGTTTGCAGATAGATTCAAGAGCGGTTAGGCCTGGAGACTTGTTTTTTGCTTATCCAGGATTAACGACTGATTCCCGGCAATTTATTACCAATGCGATTCAGTGTGGGGCACAGGCTGTGTTAGTCGATAAATCAGGTTCATGGCAG
>JANQMK010000072.1 GCA_028280085.1 Pseudomonadales bacterium | reverse complement strand
TGGTGGTGCTGTTATCCACCAGCTATTTAATTACATAGAGCCGGGGCAAGTTATCGGCGTTGATATGGACCCGGTCCATTTGGATATAGCCAAACGGTTTTTTGATTTACGCTATCGGCGGCTCACGTTGCATCAAGCGGAGGCGCGTCAGTGGTTGTCTCAATACCGGGGCGATAAATTTGATCTTATCATTGAAGATTTATTTATCGAGCAGGATGGGGAGCCTGAGAGAGCCATGGCCATTGATAATCGCTGGATGTCTTTATTGTGTCAGCACTTGTCCGCAAAGGGCACCCTAGTGATGAATTGCGTCGCTCTGCAAGAAATTAAACGGGCGATGGGCTTGTTAGGGGGTTCAGCCGGTTCGCCATTCCAGTCCGCTTATCGCTTGGATTCTATCAAGCATAGCAACATTATCGCGGCTTTTTTTCGTACAAAAGTTACTCAGTTAGATCTTAAAAGACATTTGAGAACACACCCAGATTTGGATGATAGAAAGCCGACTTGTCGATTGGCTTTTTCAGCAAAATCGTTGGGCGTTTTTTGATCTAAAAATAGCTAATAATTGTCAATGTGGACACTAATTTGCTTTCTTACCTGGTATCAGCCTTTGTCTGGGCTAAGGTTAATAATAGAGGAATAGAACATTACCTGTAACATTGCCTTGTTACGGACGCTCGGTTGATCGTCTTGTTATTTACGCTATCAGATTGAAAGTTGCTACTGGGAAGTAAAAACACGTGAAGCTTAATGAAGTATCGGTTAAAGCCCTCTTAGTCATATGGGTGATTCTCGGGGCTATAGTGACGCTTGTGTTTGCGGGACTCAATATTCGCGCTTCACAGCAATTGACCGCTAACTTATTACCGCTCATCGAAAGGATATCAATTGGTCGACAAGCCAATCGAGACGCGGTATTAGTCGTTTCAGATTATCTCGCAGTAGATCGGGCAAATGTACTGGCGCAATCGCAGGAGCAATCTGATATACCTAATACGTCGATTGATCGTTTCAATACGGCTATGGAAGGATTGAAACAAGTTGGCGAGGCAAATTCTGAAGCGTTAAGTTTACTAGACAGTCTGGAGAGTACACACCGAGAATTCTTGGAGCTCGATCGACAACTGTCGACTGTTGAAACTCGTAAGGACCGTTTAGTTACTGTAGAAGCGCAGCGCGTAGGTGAAATTGATTCATCGATAAGTACGATTCTGAAGTCGTCGGAACAGTTACTGCAAGCCGCCAATACTGTCAACAAAAAAGCTAACAAACGTCCTCCAATTAATATTAGCGGGTCTTGGTTAAGTGGATACAACAGTGGTAATGTCAGGAATACTGAACGCCCGAGCCATAGCATCGAATATTTCTTAAGTACTATTGCAGATAATGTACTAGCCATTTACCACCAGGCGCAACAGGCGCGCTTTGCTAAAAGTCAAGAACAATTGACCGAGAGCTTTGAACAAGTTGTTAAATCCGCTATTAGTGATGGTAAGACAGGTATCAAGGAGTTGTCACAGCTAGTTGCGTCAAATGATCAATACACCAATAGTGTTAACCAAATTAGCAATAGTCTGTCAAAGCTTGAACAGGCGTTGTTAAGCCAGGATGATTCGTTGCTTGTGACTCGCAGTCAAATCATTAAGCTTGATCAGCAGTCCTTGCAACTGCAACAGCGCAGTCGCGGCTCGGCCGAAACTATATTAAGTCTGCTTGACGATCTCGCCAAGGTAATCGATTCGATTGAGAGCGCATGGCGAACTGAGGTTTTGAAGACCTCCCATGTTAACAAAACAGCCAGTTCCATGGCTGCAATAATTGCCGTTATCCTATTTATTGTCGCGAGCTTTATTTTTGTTAAACGCATCCTGGGACCATTACAGCAGGTGGGCGAAGCCGTCAATAGTATTACTGGCGGCAAATTTGATTTAAATAGCGGTGATTCCAGTAGCGGTTTTAGCGGCATGCTAGATCAGATTCGAGATATAGCCTCGAAGTTAAATAACATGCTCGATAAGATATCCGGTGCTAGTGAACATATTGGCAGTACGACAAATATGGTACTTGAGTCCTCAGATCAGGCGGTAGAGGGTGTCCAAAAACAGATTAACACCGGTAAAAAGGTTGTAGACACTATTTCAAGTATGGTTGATCATGCTGAAAAGTCTGAGGAAAATGCATTACATGCGCTTAGTGTCGCGCAGCAATCAACGGAGTCGGTTAGTAGCGGTGTTATTATTGTTAAAGAATCGGTGGTTGAGATTAATAAGCTATCTGAAAGCGTTAACAATGCCGCAGACGTGATTACTGAACTGAAAACTGAAAGTGACAATATATCAGTTGTTCTCGATGTTATTCGCAATATAGCGGACCAAACTAATTTGTTAGCTCTCAATGCCGCTATTGAGGCCGCCCGCGCTGGAGACAATGGTAGAGGCTTTGCCGTGGTTGCTGATGAAGTGCGGTCTCTAGCGAAGAAAACGCAAGATTCTACTATAGAAATACAACAACTTATTGAACGGATTCAAGATCAAGCGGATAAAGCCGTTTCGGCCATGGATGTGGGGCGAACGACCTCGGAGAAAGGAGTTGAAAAAATTACCGCAGCAGGCGCAATTCTAGAAGAAATTGAGCAAAATATTGTGTCGATTTACTTCAAGAACATGCAAATTGAAAGTAGTGGTAAAGAACAAGTTGACTTGGCCAAAATAGTGCATGCCAATATTCTATTGATGGAGCATGTACTAAAAAACAACTGTACCGATATAGAGCGTATCAATGACGCTAATCGAGCATTGGATGACGTAGCGCAGGAACTCACGTCGTTAATAGATGGCTTTCCCACATCGGTATCCGATGAATCGGAATAACCTTCCAGCGAAACAGGGTTAGTCAACGGTTCCGTGATCTTTCTTCTTTCTTAGTAATGTGCCGAACGATTTTTCGCATGGCGTAAGGGTTGGACCTTGAGCCGGTTATAAATAGACTTGTTTATTCGTGATCAAACTGTATGCAGATAATGAAGGATTCAAGCCAAGCATAAGTAATACCGGTTTAATCCAAGATACAGCTATTGGTTGTTCTTTGTTCTAATTTTATTCGTGCGCAATTGCGTTCAACTAAATCGCCAATGTCTATTTCGAATTTTAGTCGGCGGAATAAGCTAATCATTCATAAAGGTGAATAAAAATGCAAATAAATCAGCCATACTGCTCTATTCTGAGCTATATATGTAAAGGACCATTTAAAATTTAAGGATTACTTTTTTACTCATCATGGCAGACTACGATCCCGGTACACCAGATGCTTACACCCAGCATCTCGCTGAAGTTAACGAGAAGAAAGAAGTGCTCGCGTCAGAGGACATTGTTAACGCCAATGGGGCTTTAGTTGTTGCTAAAGGTACCCCTATCAAGCGAGAGATTGCCGACAAGATACTTAAACATAAACTACTCCAACCTTTAGAAAATACCGTTAATATTGAAGACGCTATTAATGGCGTTTCTCTTTACAAAAAAATTATCGCGTTTATCAACTCTCATGCCGACACCAAAAAGATTCATGAAAGCTTGGCTCTAGACAAGTTGCTAAAGGCGCTATGCCAGCAGTACCAGGACTACAGTGTTCTTACACAAAAAGTCACGGTTTTGTCTTTACGCCTGCCCGAAGAATTTGAGAAAGGAATGTTCTGTGCTTGGCTTTCAATGGCTCTGGCGCGACAACTAAAATTCAATACTGATCAAACAGAAGGCGCATTTATTGGTGGTCTAGCCCATGACATCGGCATGCTCCATATAGCACCAGAAATTTTAGAAAAGAAAGGCGAATTCACGGCAGAAGAATGGCGTGCGGTGCAAAGCCATGTTGTTACTGGTCAATTGATTTTAAGTAAAATTACGGGCTTGCCAAAATCAGTATCAATCGCTGTTCTTGAACATCATGAACGATGTGACGGTACCGGATATCCCAGTGGTAAGTTTGCTAAAGATCTTTCTCATGTTGGTCAAGTGGTGGCACTAACCGATGCACTTTATCCTATCCGTTTTAAAAAATTCAAAGCAGAAGGACGTTCTTTATTAGAAACCGTACCTATAATGCAGCTTAACAACTCCGTGCATTTTTACGATACTTATTGCGCACTAGCGCTAGTGGTTAGATCTTCAGGGCTGCCGCCCATTAATGTTGTCAAAGAAACTGATATACCTACTTTTATTGACGAGCAATTAAAAGATACCGATAAGTTAGCATTAGCTTGCAAAGTTATCGCTGATATTGACGGCTGCTTACCGACAGATAATAAAAAGCAACTCCTGATCGCCGGCAACCTTACCGAACAAATCTGTGCTTCACTTCGTCGCACAGGTTTATTAAGTGAACAGATCAAGCGTTGGATGGAATATGTCAAAGACAACAAGATCACCAATAGCTACCGGGAAATGGAAGAAATCTTTCTCATGCAGCAGGAACTTGCCTGGCAAATCACTCGCGTGAGACGGCAGTTACAAGTTGTCTTAGAAGATAAATCATTACATAGTTTTTTGAAAGAGAAAGCCAATTTAGAAAAATTTCACGAACAACTTTGCCTATTGGAGCAAGGAAAAATACCAGAAGGTATGGAGCTGGGCTCAGTAGACATCACAAAGGTGTTGACTGTGTGAAGGGTAGTTGTGAAAAGGGTAGCTGTGAAAAGGAAATCATTGCCGCCATAATCAAATAACAAGTCTTATGTCATTTCAAACCATTCGATGATATTTTATTTCGTCAATAACTGACCAAGTCTATTACTAAAAATGACAAATCGTAACATGGTTAGAGAAAGTCAACTAAAACTAACTGCCAATTCCCTCATGCCAACGCTATACTGTTGGCATGACTAGACGATAAAATCTCTACATTTTAGCTATTGTTGCTATGAGTAATACACGTCAGAGAAAAACGGCAGAGAATAAAGGAATATCTACTAAGCAAACTTTAGCAAACTATTTTATGGTTGCAGTGTTGCTGAGTAGTTTTTTGATCTGTCTCTTCAGCGCTGAAAATACACAAGCAGACAACCAGAAAATTGACGATTTACAAACTGACCGCGATCCAGCTGTGGCGCAGTTAGCGCGCTATCAAAATGTCCAAACGGCATTGCGTTGGTCTTTGATACCTAGTGCAGGCCATTGGTATCTAGATGATGAGGAGGAGATCAGATGGTACGGCGGTTCACTGTTATCGTTAACGGCATTAGGTCTATGGCTAGATGATGAAAATGATGAGTTAGACAGGGACCAAGTTAACTTATTTTGGTTGATGGCATTTAAGGGTTGGGAACTTAGCTTATTCACTACTTATCGCAATGCACTGATAAAGAATGGTTTTGATCTCAATCAATGGGGTGTCGATGACACGCCTCTCGATCAACTTTTTACAGCACCGTTTCAGCGGCAAACCATCTCTGATCCTTGGGTTTGGGGCGCAGCGGTGTTTGGCGCTGCCGTTGGATTATTGCAATCCCCAGACAGAGGTGAAGCCTATAGTGATATAAAGGATGTAGAGATTTTTGCTGACAATGCGAATCGTACATGGGGTACCGTAGGTTATACGGCTAGTGCTTTTGCCGTATCGTTAGGCGCTGGCGTTGCTGAGGAGGCATTGTGGCGCGGCGTATTGCAAAACCAAATGGAGCATCGGTATGGCAAAGACAAAGGCCTTTGGTGGGCTTCTGGGCTGTTTGGCAGTGCCCATCTGCTAGGTTTAAATGGCTCAGCTAATTTAAGGGGAGGGGTGTTTGCAACCGCCGCGGGCTACTATCTGGGGCATCTGTTCCAACGCAATCACCATCGTCTAGCAAAACCGATAGCGGCGCATTTTTGGTACAATTTTGCTGCAATGACTACGGCCTTTTTACGTAATCCAGAAGATAATCCGTTTGGTATCGATCTGCGCTATGATTTTTAGCCGTTAAAGTTTGAAGGCGATGCATGCTAAACTGCTTTACTTACATATTGCGAAATAGCTTTTGGCCCTCGATATGAAATCATTATTGTTTATTTTAACAGGACTAGTCATTTCTTATCATTACACTGATTTGGAAGCGGAATCGGGTGTATTTAGTGTCGTTGCACCACTGGGGGTTGTCCTGTTTATCATTTCTTTTTTTTGCTGGCTTGTCTTGAAAATGCATGGCAAGGGAATAGACCCTAGGACAGGGAAAATGAAAAATATTAGTACGCAGCGATTTGATGACTTAGACGGAAGCGGCGGTTGCGATGGTGCTGGTGAGTAAACAGCTCATTAAAAAGGCTATAAAAAACACCTTTGCAATTATTGCAACAGGTTGAACATTAATGATCACTGTTAACTAGCGGGACTAGCAGTGATTTCAACTGGCGTTATTGTATTTTCTGTAACATTGACCTCAAGAGTTATTTCAAAAGAAAGTGATTCGATGGTTTCAGGGTTATCAAGTTCTGCTTCACAAGTTAAAGCAAGGGCATAGGTACCTGCTTCCACAAAGCCTACTTCAAATTGGTGTAAACCGCTCTCTGAGCTAAAGGAAACTAAAGCTGTTGTTAGAGGGTCACTGTTGAAACCGCCAATGTCTACGGGGGTGATGTTATTGCCTTGCCATATATAAACCGAAATTTGAGCATCTTCGGTATGACAGGGTTCGTTGGCAAGTAGTGCCTCGTCCACGATGCCATGGATATGACCTATTTCATTGTTGTCTACTAGACGCAAGCGAGGTTTAAGTAAATAGTCATCCAGTTCTGCCGAATTCAAAATAGATTTAGCTAAGTCAAAGTCAATAGTGAAGTCGGCAGCTTGATCTGTTGCCAGCGTAAAGTCTTGGTCTATTGTTAAACCTGATTGGTTATCATTGGGTAAATACAGAGAAAAGTCACTACCGTCATCAAAACTAATGGTGGAGTCCATGGTGGCCTGTTCAGCATTGATTAACAAACGAATATAGCTATATTCTCCTGCCGGTAGAGTAACAGCATCAAGTAGGACTGTAGCAGAGTCACCTTGCAGTGTTAACAGATCTAGGCATTTTACTACGTTGCCGTCCACCAAGGTTGGGCATAGGTCTTCACCGTCGATGGAGCTTGACTCGTTATCGCTAAACTGAAAAGTAATGGGCTCACCGTTAACGGGTTTTAGCTCCACGCCGGTAAATTGTATGACAACCGCTGTCGCTCCGGTAATTGGCGCATCCGTTAGCGACAACGTCAGGCTAGATTCGTTGGCGGGGGTTGTTGGAACAGGAACAGTCGGTTCAGTCTGGTCAGTTGGAGTAGTCTCTGCTGGGCTCGAAGTACCGCCACCACCACAAGCAAGAGTGGTAATCAGTGTGACAATAGCAATAAATCGATGACTGCAATGGTGGTACATATGTGACTCCTGGGCAATGCTTGTTTGCTACTGGTTTGGCAATTTATGCCTAAGGTAGATAGCACTAATTTAGCGTTGTCTGGCATTAAAGTCTGACGAGTCCTACTTGAAAAAAAAGTAACTTTTACTGGTGTTTGTCCTTAATAATAGCCAAAGCATGAATGACATTAAGCTGACAAACACCGTCGCTATCTGCGAAGTCATCTTCGTTAAAGAAAACTCAAGAGATGGGGGGGTAATGTTCCACTAGCCTAACATGAGGCGAGTGATATCTGCTGACCGATCTCGTAACGTGATACTGAGAGAGCGTGCCAGTTCCTTGAGGATTTTAATGGCTATATCTGCATTTTCGTCGATGACTTTATTAAAATCTTCTCGTTTCAATATGATAACTTTCGCACGAGTCAGCGCTTTCACCGAGGCGGAACGGGTTAGCCCATCAATAATGGCCATTTCACCCACAGACTGGCCTTTTTCTAATGTGGCGATTATCGCCTCCTGGCCGGACTTGTTACGCTTGATAACTTGTAGCTTGCCTTCCGCGACAAAGCATACTGAACTCCCGTGGGAGCCTTCTTTATAAACCAAAGTATCGGGCTCGAGCTCTTTATATAGCATATGTTTTTCGAGAATCTTTGACTCCTCAACTGTTAAGGTGTCAAAAAGCGGAATTTCGGATATATAGAAACTCAGAGAGATTTCCATCGTGTTGTGTCTCTTTGCTAACAAAGGCCTATCTCGAGATAAAACAATTAACTATAAAACAAGTTGGACGACATGACTGACTTCCAGACAGCTGTCTTAGGTAGCAAATACTGCTGGTAAGTCTGTTTATAAAAATTTAGCTTAAAATTCTGGTTCCTGCATTATCGTTAAGCGGCTATTGTGGAATTTTTCATAGATAATCGGTGAATTAAGTTTAACTTTTAGTCGATTTGAGGGGTGTATAAATTTTATTACATAAATATCGCTGTTAGTATAACCGGACTGCTTTTGTACTAAATATTAATAGCCAGATAGGTTAGAATCGACGGCTTTCATGCTCCAAAACGTTTAAACAGGGTATATCAATACAGATTAAGAATTATGAATAGCAAAACAAAAACAAGTAGAGTAAACAATGGAATAGAATAGATAGTTAAATGGGTCGTGGAATAGTTAGTGGATTAGATAGTTGAGTAGATAAAGAGAAAAACAGATAACGTGATTGAATTGATTTTAGGGGGAGCCAGATCGGGCAAAAGCGCTTTAGCCGAACAGTTGTCTGTCAGTTCAGACCTGACACTTTTTTATGTTGCAACTGCCACGGCCGAAGATGATGAAATGCGGCAACGAATATTACATCATCGTAGGCAACGCGGCGACGGCTGGCAGCTGATTGAAGAACCCGTTGAGCTAGCTCGTGTTTTACGAGAAAACCAATCGGAACGCCATTGTATCCTGGTGGACTGCCTTACATTATGGGTTACTAATCTATTAATGTTAGATGATGACGCACGGTTGCATAGGGAGAAGCAACTACTACTTGAACTGCTAACCGAATTCTCTGGATATCTGGTGATTGTTAGTAATGAAGTAGGCTTGGGTCTAGTGCCATTAGGTCGTTTAAATCGTCGTTTTGTCGATGAGGTTGGCTTTTTACACCAAGCAATTGCGCAACAAGCGGATCGCGTCATTTTTACCGTAGCGGGGATTCCGCAGGTAATAAAAGGCCCAGGTTTATATTAGCCAGGTTCGCTGAGGGCAATGGGTTTGCTGGTAAATATTAACAGACATAACGTCATTAAATGGCTAGTCAGCTTAGGAGATGTAAGGGTATGGAATGGCTTACCCAGCAAGCAAAGGCTGTAAATATCGCAATAAGGCAAACGGCATTAGAGCATCAAGCTAACTTAACTAAACCAGCTGGCTCGCTGGGAGCATTGGAAGAGGTAGCTATAACCTTGTGCGGTTTGCAAGATACGATGCAGCCCTGCGCGGACAGCATATTTATCACTGTGTTTGCGGCAGATCATGGCGTTGCAGAAGAAGGAGTGTCGGCATTTCCACAAATTGTCACCGCCGAAATGGTTAAGAACTTTGCTCGCGGTGGGGCGGCGATCAGCGTTTTGGCTAGGCAACTTAACGCACGTTTTCGCATTGTAAATTTGGGCACAGTTGGTCATGCCGATCTGGGTAGCAAGGATGGCATTGCAAGTCAACGTGGAGAATACCGGACGGCTTTTATCGCTCATAGCACCGCAAACATGTGTCGCACTGAGGCGATGTCTAAAGAGCAACTCAACGTCGCTTTAACGATAGGGCGTGACTTAGTGGACGATATCATTCTTGGCGGTGTTAATGCACCGGTCAGCCAGCCGGTCGATTTATTCATCGGCGGTGATATGGGGATAGCAAATACTACGTCAGCCTCTGCGATTCTTTGTGCGCTGATGCGGGCGCCGCCAACCGATATAGTTGGTCCTGGTACCGGGGTTGATGTTACTGGTATGCATCGCAAGATTGCCGTGGTTGAACGAGCCCTGGCCCTACATAAAGACAAATTGGATGACCCGTTAGCTGTATTGCGGTGCCTAGGCGGTTTTGAAATTGTGGCATTAGTGGGGAGTTACATTCGTTGTGCGCAGCGGGGTATTCCCATTTTGATAGACGGTTTTGTTACTACCGCGGCGGCTGTGGCGGCTTTACAACTTAACCCATCAGTTAGTCCTTGGTTTATCTTCGCTCATCAATCGGCGGAGCCCGCCCACGCTTTGGCATTAACCCATTGCCAAGCGAACCCCTTGTTGGACCTTAACATGCGGTTGGGCGAGGCAAGTGGTGCGGCAGTGGCGGTGCCGCTTATTCGTTTAGCGTGCGCGTTGCACACTCAAATGGCAAGCTTTAAGGACGCCGGCGTCAGTACTGCATCTTAAGCCGGTAAATAAATCGTTGGTAATTTGGTCAAATAGGTTGTGGGGTTGTAGCGCGTGGCTTATATCACTTTAACAGTTGATTTGTTGCGCCATGGCGAAGCGGCGGGTGGTGCCGTTTATCGCGGTGCGGCAGATGATGTGCTCACTGATTTAGGCTGGCGACAGATGGATGAGGCGTTGCAACTACCTGAAGCAATGTCATCACCTTGGACGCAAGTCATCTGCTCACCGAAGTTACGCTGTAGTAAGTTTGCTCGTCGGTTCGCTGCGAGCCACAGCGTGCCGCTAAGGGAGTATGATGATTTACGAGAAATGGATTTTGGTGATTGGGAGGGACGTCGTTTTGATGAAGTCGCTGCTAGTGAGAGCAGTAAGGTACAGTATTTTTGGCAAGATCCCATTAACAATACGCCGCCGAACGGAGAGTCTGTTTCGGCATTGTACCAACGTGTAACCGATATCTGGCAAGAGCTAATACAGACAGATAAAGAAGAGCATTTGCTATTAGTTGTCCATGGCGGTGTCATTCGGGCGATCCTGTGTCATGTCCTCAGTATGCCATTACAAGCCATATTGCGAATTGGCGTCCCCCATGCTTGTCTTACTCAGATCAGGGCTTACCTAGGCGATGGCGAAATATGGTATCAGTTGGTTTTCCATCACGGGAGTTATCTTAACGTGTCTGCTTCGTTATCTCTTGTTGGGGGTGAGAGCCATCAATAATTTGTTGCGACCATTTATTATTGCGCTACAGCTATTAACACGCTTGCCGACTCCTCGAATAAAAGACGTTTATGACTCAGAAGTAGGGTATTCAATCGTCTATTATCCGTGGGTGGGCTTGCTGATAGGTATTATTTTGGTTGTGGTCATGAAGCTGCTAGAGGAGATATTTAGTGCTGATATTATCGCGGTGCTGTTATTAGTGATATGGGTACTGACCACGGGAGGCTTACATATCGATGGCTTAGCAGATAGTGCCGATGCTTGGATTGGTGGTTATGGTGATCGCGAAAAAACGCTAGCAATTATGAAGCAACCGACTTCTGGGCCTATTGCGGTGGCCGCTGTAGTATTGGTATTGCTGGCCAAATACATTGCCTTAACTGAACTAATCGCAACTGCCTCTGTTTTGGCCATTGCTATAGTGCCATTGGTCGCTCGCGCTGCCGCAGTCCTGCTATTTTTAACAACGGATTATATTCGTCGTGGTGGTATTGGAGAAAAAACTAAGTATCACTTGCCAGTTGGCGCCGCTTACCTACAATGTGTTGTAACCTTGGCTTTAGTCTTGTTTCTTGCCGGTGGAAAAGGTATAACGCTTATTGTAGCGGTTCTAATAACCTGGTTTTATTTGCGGTGGAGCATGCAACGTCGCTTGGGCGGTATGACTGGCGATACCACGGGGGCATTAATCGAAATTATTGAAGTGGTGTCGTTGGTTGTTTTAACTTTAAAATAATAGATGGTAAGGTAAAAGAATGGTTGAATTAGTAAAGGAACGACAAGTTACCAAACAACGTAAAAAAGCGGGAGTGTCCAAAACGTCTAAAACGAAGACTAGCAATGCTAGTTATCATGATAATTTTGATGCCTACGGTATTAATGTTTTGAAGTCTAATCATAGCGCTATTCGAAAACTAAAACTTCAGGATGACCAGCCAGAGATTCACGGCAACAAATTTTGGGGCTCAACGTTGCTGCTAATGGACTATTTTGATCGTCATCCACCCAAAAAAGGCAGTAAAGTGTTAGAAATAGGTTGTGGTTGGGGGTTGACGGGTATCTATTTCGCGAAAAGACATCGCGCGAAAGTGGTTTCTACTGATGCCGATACCCATGTTTTTCCTTATCTCCAAGCGCAGGCAGCTAACAATAATGTGACCATTGAAACCAAAAAACGCTATTTTCGTCAGTTTACAAAAAAAGAACTATCTGAGTTTGATATTATCGTCGGTGCCGATATCTGTTTTTGGGATGAATTGACCCATGAATTATTTGGTTTGGTAAAAAAATCCATTCAAGCTGGAGTGAAAAAAGTTGTTATCGCTGATCCCGAACGCGAACCTTTTTTTGATCTATCCGATTTGTGCATAGACAAGTATTGTGCTGATATCGTAGAACTTCAGGTGACACGGCCTCGTCGAGCGACCGGATGTCTATTAGTCGTAGAAAATGCCTAAATGGCAAC
>JANQMK010000055.1 GCA_028280085.1 Pseudomonadales bacterium | reverse complement strand
CTCGCTGCTAAGACATAGTGTCTAAGACCCAGTATCTAAGACATAGTTTCCAAGACATAGTGTATTAACTTCTAGCATAGGCCAAGTCAGCTCAAGTCAGCAACTTTTCCAGGATCTGTTCATATATTGTGCTGAGCGTATCAAGATCGGCAATATTGACCTGTTCGTTTACTTTATGGATAGTTTCGTTAACTGGGCCTAATTCCACCACTTGTGCTCCCGTTGGCGCTATAAATCGTCCATCGGAGGTGCCTCCGGCGGTCGATAGCTCGGTATCAATGCCTGTAATGGATTTAATCGCTTGTACGGCGGCGTCGACCAATTCTCCCGTCGATGTTAAGAATGGGTTGCCACTTAAAGACCATTCAATGGTGTAATCTACATTGTGCTTTTGCAGTATTGTTTCCGTCTTTGTTTTCAGCTCTTGCTCGGTCAATTCGGTAGAAAAGCGAAAATTGAACAAAACCTCCACCTCACCTGGAATCACATTGGTGGCACCGGTACCTGCATTGATGTTAGAGATTTGAAAGCTGGTCGCGGGAAAAAACTGATTACCCTGGTCCCACTCTGTAGCAGCTAGCTCCGCTAATGCCGGCGCTGCCTGATGAATGGGGTTGATCGCTTTATGGGGATAGGCGACATGGCCTTGTATGCCCTTAATAATGAGTTTAGCGCCGAGCGAACCGCGGCGACCATTTTTGATTACATCGCCCACGGTCGCGGTACTAGAAGGCTCGCCGACAAGGCACCACTCGATGGGTTGACCTTGTTGCTGCAAGTATTCGATAACTTTTACAGTGCCGTTAATTGCAATGCCTTCTTCATCACTTGTGATTAAAAAGGCAATCTGTCCACGGTGGTCTGGGTGGGCCGCCGTGAAACGTTCACAGGCTGTTACCATTGCGGCTAAACTGCCTTTCATATCTGCGGCGCCGCGACCAAATAGAAGGCCGTTTTTAATGGTGGGTTCAAAGGGCGGGGTATGCCATTGTGCTAGTGGCCCACTGGGTACCACATCGGTGTGGCCGGCGAATACGACGACTGGTCCTGCATTGCCCCGAATACTCCAGAAGTTTTTTACCTCTTCAAACGGCAACAGTGTTGTTTTAAAGCCAAGGGCTTCCAACCGATTGATCATAACTGCCTGGCAGTCATAATCTTCTGGTGTAACAGATGGTTTCTCTATAAGTTCGCAAGCGAGCGCGACCGTTGGTGAAATTGACGTCATGACCAAGCGAGTCCTTGTTAATTAGTACGTCCGGTTTTAATCCCGGTTGTTATGGAAGGCTAGTTGTTAGCATGCAGCGCTTCGTTGAGTTCGATAGCGGATTTATTGGTTTTACATTCAATTGCGCCCGTGACTGAATTGCGTCGAAATAGGAGATTAGCTTCACCGGCAAGATCGCGAGCTTTTACTTTATTGACTGCAGTGCCGGCATCATCGAGTACGGTAACTACGCTACCTGCGGTGACATAAAGCCCCGCCTCAATAGTGCAACGGTCTCCTAACGGGATACCGACTCCAGCATTGGCGCCAACTAAACACTCTTTGCCAATAGAAATAATCACATTATTACCA
This sequence comes from Pseudomonadales bacterium, assembly GCA_028280085.1. Classification (GTDB taxonomy): domain Bacteria; phylum Pseudomonadota; class Gammaproteobacteria; order Pseudomonadales; family JANQMK01; genus JANQMK01. The sequence continues at coordinate 3,342 of JANQMK010000055.1, read as the reverse complement.
CCGGACAGGGTGCCCATGGTACTGCAGCCGCCGCCCAGGTCGCTGCCTTCACCAATCATAACGCCGGCCGAAATGCGGCCTTCGACCATGCTGGTACCTTCGGTACCGGCATTAAAGTTAACAAAGCCTTCATGCATAATAGTGGTGCCTTCACCTAAATATGCGCCTAGGCGGACACGGGAGGTGTCGGCAATGCGAACGCCCGAAGGAATCACGTAGTTGGTCATTTTAGGAAATTTATCAATTGACATGACGTCTATTACTTCACCCTGTAGACGGGCTTCTATCTGACGTTGAGGCAGTTCGTTGATGTCAATAGCGCCGCGGTTAGTCCAAGCCACATTAGGCAAAACACTGAATAAACCATCCAAATTAACATGGTGTGGTTTAACTAACCGGTGAGACAATAGTTGGAGCTTTAGATAACCTTCTGGCACTGACGTAGGCGCTTCATCGGTGGCTAGAATGGTGGCTACAGTGGGTTGTGTGCTAGCTTTAAACGGGGCAACTTTTGCTGTCAACTCAGTATCGATCGATTGCAATTTACTGGCGATACTTGACCAGATATCAGGAGTAAGTTCGATAACGGCATTACCGCCTTGGTAGTCGACGCTACTAGTAATTGCTTCAATAACGTCGACACTGGGATTGAGGAGTGGCTGTGGGTAATAAACTTCTAACCAATTGCCAATTGAGTTTTTAGTACCTATACCTAAACCGAGACTAAATAGCGTGTTGCTCATAGTGAGTATCCGTTTATCCTAAGAGTGATGGTTAAACTGTTGATGTCGGGCCCGTATCTTAACACAGCCCGCTAGTTAACAACGTCAATACCGAAACTGTCGGCGTAGTCCGCTTGCTTAAAACCGATCAATAGTTGATCTTGCGATACCAGAACTGGCCGTTTAATCAGGGTTGGCTGCTGTAATATTGTATCGATCACGTTGCTGTTATTCATAGCCTGTTTGACCTTTGGAGCAAGTCCTTTCCAAGTGGTACTGCGTTTGTTAATCAGGCCTTCCCAGCCCACCTGGTTAACCCATGCCTGAACGAGTTTTTTATCTAAACCATCGCGTCTAAAATCGTGAAAGTGGTAGTCGATGTCTTGTTTTTCCAGCCATGTGCGCGCTTTTTTCACGGTGTCGCAGTTGCTGATACCATAAAGTGTTGTCATATGTCGATAATCTCATCGGTTCCGAGAACGGGTTGTCCAGTGGTTAAAATAAGATCTGTCTTCAGTGATACATGGCGTAGCATAACAAATTTAACCGTGATCTTCATGGTATTGTCATGCGGTAATTGTTTGCTGGCGCCTTAGGCTTTATTGACAACTTTTGGTTTTTTGCGGTTGGGGTAGCAGGTAGTGCAAATGGTGCAGATAGTACCGTCACAACCACGCGCGGTGCAGTGCTCCCTGCCGTAATAAATGATTTGTAAATGTAGCGCGTTCCAGCGCTGCTTCGGAAAAAGTCGCTTTAAGTCCTTTTCAGTTTGCTTAACATTTTTACCGTTTGTTAATCCCCAGCGTTGTGCTAGCCGATGTATATGGGTATCCACTGGAAACATAGGCTCACCAAAGGCCTGCGACATAACGACGCTCGCTGTTTTGTGGCCGACACCGGGTAGTTTTTCCAGCTCTTCAATCTTGTTTGGCACTTGGCCTTCATAGTCTGTCACTAGTATCTTAGATAAGTTAGCAATTGCTTTTGATTTCTGTGGTGATAAGCCGCATGGGCGAATGATCTCTTTAATTTTTTCAACCGGCTGCTTGGCCATTTTTTCAGGTGTATCAGCTAATTTAAATAGGGCAGGAGTCACTTGGTTTACCCTTTCGTCAGTGCACTGTGCTGATAACAGAACAGCGATAAGTAGCGTGTAGGGATCGTGGTGGCTAAGCGGTATGGGTGGTTTAGGGTACAGTGCTTGTAATGTTTTATCGATATACTCGACGCGTTCGTGTTTTAACATAAATCTTCATTCGCTATAGTGATTCGACAAAGCCTTTGATTCGCGAAGCTGCTTCGGTGCATTGTTCAACTGGGGCTACCAAAGCCATCCTAACACGATTTTTGCCTGGGTTGTTACCTGCTATATCCCTGGAAAGATAACTGCCTGGCAAGACAGTAATATTTTTTTGCTGAAACAGTTGTTGAGCAAATGCAGTATCGCTAATAGGTGTTTCTGGCCATAAATAAAAGCCGGCATCAGGTTTTTGTAGGTTTAATACGTCGCCTAATATGGCCAACACGGCAGAGAATTTTTCATTATAGGCGGCACGATTTTTTCTAACATGGCCTTCATCTTGCCAAGCTGTGGTGCTTGCTATTTGGCTGGGAAGAGACATTGAACAACCGTGGTAGGTGCGATAGCGGAGAAATTGATGCAGAATCGTCGCATCGCCTGCGACAAACCCTGAGCGTAAACTGGGTAAATTTGAGCGCTTCGATAAACTGTGAAATACCACGCAACGAGCGAAATTATCACGCCCCATTGCCGCGCAAGCTTGCAATAGCCCTGCTGGTGGTGATGCCTCATCACTGTAGATTTCTGAATAACACTCGTCGGCAGCAATAATGAAGTCGTGCTTATCAGCCAGCTGGATTAGTTTTTGTAGCGTTGGCACGTCAATGACGGCTCCGGTTGGATTGCCGGGAGAGCAGAGAAAAAGTAGCTGGCATTGTTGCCAAACGGCTGGGGCGACATTGTCAAATTCAGGTATAAAATCGTTGTCGGCATAACAGGGAATAAAATAGGGTTTTGCACCTGCTAAGTAGGCTGCGCCTTCATAAATTTGATAAAATGGATTAGGTGATATGACCAACGGGTTAGTTGACCGATCGACGACGGCTTGTGTAAAAGAAAACAATGCTTCCCTAGTGCCGTTGACGGGTAGTACATGTTGATCTGGGTCGAGTAAATTCGGGCGCAATGCAAAACGCTGTGCCAGCCAATCACAGATAGCCTCACGTAATGCTGGTATACCTTTGGTAGCAGGGTATTGTTCTAGCTGCCTTATCGCGTTAATAAGTGCATCAATGACAATTTGTGGCGCCGCATGTTTGGGTTCTCCCACGGAAAGAGCAATATGGGCAAGCTCAGGCGGTGGAGTTTGACCCTGTTTTAAAGCGGCTAACTTTTCAAACGGATATGGTTTTAATAAATCTAAATCAGGGTTCATGGATTGGTCCTGGTGTTTATTCGAGCTAGCGATTATCGCTTATACATCAGCTCGCTTGACTAATTTGCTGGTCAAGCACTTGGCAAATCTCTCGTTGTAATTTTTCGCATAGCTGTGGATCACTAATTGGTCTTTGGAGTTGATTAGTGATAAAGAATACATCT
>JANQMK010000438.1 GCA_028280085.1 Pseudomonadales bacterium | reverse complement strand
CATAGATCTGAATCCTCGCGGTACATTTTCGATTGCGCCGGGCGATTCAATCCTGGTGAAACTCGATTTCGATGTCGAAAAATCTATCAAGCTCAAAGGTACGGGCAATGGTGGCTACCGTTTTCGCCCCATCATCTTTGTCGATATAGCCATTCAGGGTGAAGATGAAGATCCAGAACCTGGTAAGTTGGTACGTTTTCAAGGTGAAATTAAGCTGATAGATCTTGAAAATAATAGGCTGCAGCTTTGCTCTACTCAAGACTTTGTGACGGGCGCTGAGGTTGAGACGCCAGTCTGTATCGATGCCGCTCTGAGAGATGATACTGCAATATATAACAGTGTTCTGCAAAAATTGCTGAAGAGCGAGCTGGTTTTAGATGAGCCGGCTAGGGTTCACGGTCTACTGAATGACGCGACCGAAGACCAGACATGGTGGCTTGATGCAGTGGTTATCGAGGTGGGAGCCTTTGAAGATTTTGCTGAACGTAAAGGCAAGGTCGTCGAGACACCTCTTGATAACGTCGGTCAATTTACACTGCAGACCCGTGAAGCGGATGATGGCAATGGCACCTTCGCGGATGTCACCTTATTGGAAGGGGCAAAAATTTTTGGTCGCGATGGCTCTATCTTGACTGTGAGCGATCTAGTACTCGATATTAATGTGACTGCCAGTGGTGTACTCACATTACCTGTCGTACCTGAAGTTAACGAAAAGTTGTCTTCTACGTTGGTGATCGTCGAACCTGAAGATCTGTCCACCACCTTTGACGGTATTATTACTCAGGTTACCAGCGCAGCACGTCAACTCGATATAATGGTGGGTGACAATGAGCGTTGCGCAGTTGCTAACGATGAAACCCAATTTTTTCATGTGACAGACGATGTGTTCAATGAACTCACCTTTGATCAGTTGATGCTAAAGGATTCTGTTGAAATCTATGGAGAAGGCTTTGACGACAATCTGTGTTTGATTGCTACCAAGATTATAGTATTGGGCGCTGATGATGATGAACATGATATAAAACGGAAAAATAAGAAATCAGCCTATATCCCCAAAGGCCATCTACCACCTCCTGGAAAATGTCGTCTCTGGTTTGATGACAGACCGCCTGGGCATCAACCACCACCGGGTAACTGCGAAGAGCTTGAAATAGACATTCCTGAAAATGCTATTTTAGTAAAAGGCTAGCATCCTTCTTTATTGTACCCCAGTAATCTCAAAGTAAGCGGGTGTCAGTCTTACAAACTGATACCCGAAATGCTCTACTGCAAAAGCCCTCTTTTTGTATGTATCTGGTTTGTTCTATTACAGTGCGTTAACAACCCCTATCTCCAACAAGTCAAGTGACCCAAGTTTGGTATCTTTAATCGTGCCTTCGTTTCATGCTTAATCTCAGCGGGTAAGAGAAGTACCCCCTGGGATGCGACATTGACATCTTCAACAGTGGAATTTGACATCGCTTTACTTGGTTGGGTGAAAATTATTCAATGCCAGCTGTTGTAGGGACTTATTGTAAATTAAACCAACGGATTAAGTTATAAGTGAGCGGCAAAATCAAAAGAGCAAAGAGCTGGTTAAAATCAGCAATCTACCATTGGTGGGAGAAATTAACGAGGTACAGTGCCGAGAAGTTTTTGCTCAGCAAATAGTAGCTGTATCAGATAAACAAATAAATTTACTAGAGCAATTTTTTAAAGGCCAAAATCTCAAGAAAAATGATAATGGCGAGATAGAGTTATCTGTAACGCAAGCATCGGAACTAAGATGGCATGCGATATCCTATTTGAATTCACTGGAAGCCGTTCTAGTTGCTTGGCAATACTCAGTCATAGACAGAGAAATCATAGAAAGACAATTTTCTTATCTATTCCGCCCCGAACAAGGCCATGCCGCGTTGAAATATTTTCTAACCACATTGAACAACAAAGAAGGGATGCGCTTGAACAAAAAGCGAACGTCGCTCAACCAAGCGTGCAACCGGACTGGCTTTGGGCTCGTGCGTTTAACGCGGTATTATTTGCTAGGAGCAGCATTAAATATATAACTTAAAGCTTTGTCTTTCTGATACTAACAGGCTGTGCGACAAAACAAAAAGAAATTCAGATAGAACCTAATCCCAATCATTATGGCTGCTGGGAATATGTAACTAGCTAGGTTTCGGGCATAACAATACATTGAGTCTTTGCATCAGCAAAAACTAACTAGAGTATTCAGTTTTTTATCCAAATTGCGAATCCAAAGCTGACGATGCCACTTGTAGAGCAAATGGCTAATTAATCGGTACAGGCAAAAGCGATATAAGACTTTATAAAATTGAAGAAGGCACTTGCACTAGTGGGAGACGATCAGCTCGCTCTTTTCAGCGTAGCTGGCAAAATGCGTACCCCACTATGGAGTACTAGCGTAAAGAAAATCCTCTGCTATTATTATTCGTACAGTCATCCCACAGTAATTCATTGTCAGCAAACCAAAATCGCAATATTTTTTTCTAATTTGCCAAACATTAAGATGCTAAATATGACACTGCCCAGACTTCCATTTTGTTATTTTACCGTCCTTTGTCTTGTGGCTTTACTTCACTCTGCTGCCATTGGTGCAGAAACTAAGGGATTTCGTGCAAGTATTATTGACTATATTGGCGACCCGGAAAAATCCGGAGACCATATTCGCTATTTCGCCGACGGGTTAATGGTGGTGAAAGACGGAAAAGTGCTGAATGTGGGTGAATACAGCAAGTTAACATCACAGTATCCCACGTTAGCGGTTAAAGAATACAGAAATGCCTTGATTACCCCAGGCTATATTGATGCCCATGTACACTACCCACAAGTTGAAATGATTGCCGCTTTTGGCGAACAACTGCTGGAATGGCTTGCTACCTATACGTTTCCAACAGAGATAACCTATGCGAATCGAGAGAGGGCGCGGCAGGGGGCAGGTTTCTTTTTAGATCAACTTCTCAAAAATGGCGTGACGACTGCTTTGGTATTTACTGCAGTCTATAAAGACTCAGCAGATGCTTTTTTCGAAGAAGCCCAAAAACGCAAACTGCGTATGATTGCAGGCAAAGTACTGATGGATCGCAATGCACCGGTTGAGCTTACCGATACACCACAGACCGCCTATGATGACAGTAAGGCACTTATTGAAAAATGGCACGGTAAAGACAGGCTATTATATGCCGTCACTCCTCGCTTTGCGCCGACATCCAGTGCGGAACAGCTCACTCAAGCGGGTAGATTAGTCCGCGAATTTCCCGGTGTTTATATGCATACTCATGTATCAGAGAACCTCAAAGAAATAGCATGGGTTAAATCCCTCTTTCCGGCACGAGAGGGTTATGTTGATGTTTACGATCACTACGGCTTAATTGGACCTAGGTCGGTATTAGCACACGCCGTGCACCTTACGGATAAAGAGGTGAAAACAATTGCCGATAAAGGTGCCGGTCTGGCATTTTGTTCGACGTCCAATCTGTTTTTAGGGAGTGGTTTGTTCCCGTTACATAGAATGGAAGCGGCTGGGATTCGCGTTGCTTTTGGCAGTGACGTCGGCGCAGGGACTTCACTGTCAAATTTTCGTACGCAAAATGAAGCCTATAAAATTATGCAACTGCAAGGGCAAAAGCTCAGTGCCCACAAGGCGTTTTATCTGTCAACGCTAGGCGGCGCTAGGGCACTATATCTCGATGACAAAATCGGTAACTTTGAAATTGGCAAAGAAGCGGACTTTGTCGTTCTTGACCTTAAGGCTACCGAGCTTATGGCGTATCGCTTATCGTTCGCTAAAAACATAGATGAAATCCTCTTCGCCATTATGATGATGGGGGATGATAGACTTGTAAAAGATACCTATGTGTTAGGGGAATTAGCCTACCAGAAAGATTAAGGTATCCACATTGAACCGCGATCATGCAGGGTATAAACCAATTATCTCTCTTTTGCATCAAAAGTATCTCGTCCTAATGGCAGGTCCAAGTTATTCAAAAACATTCTACCGGCACTGCAGTATGCAGTCAAACTAACCAACTCCATTTCACCGTGATTACCCTCGGTTTAAACTCGCTACAATTGGCTCAATACCGACCACTTCAAGCACAAATGTTATGACCAGAAAACTCTCCGCTTAAATTCACTTCGCTAGCTTCACAGCGTTCCTTCAACTAACGTTAAAGTGTTGAAAGTGCATTAGTTTTGGAGCTAGCTCATATGGAATACTTCTTTTGCCAACGCGTTTCCCTTCGCCAAAAGAAACACTTAATAGCGATACTGAGCCTCATCATCTTGGTCAGCCAACCTTCTACTGCTGCAGCAACATCAGTACGGGATATTATCGAGCCGGTTATTGGTAAAGCCTGCAGAATTGCTTCAAAACAAATGAGCAAGGCCATCACCAAATTTACTAAAGGTGTTATCAGCCCCTTTGGCACTTGCATTCCGATCCCGGATGGCAAAGGAGCGTTTATTTTAGGGCGCGATGGGCCAGGTGATCGTCCAGTATGGAAAAGTACGATCTACAAGGCTGTGGATGTCGGGCAGGTTGTTCCTGGTCTGTGTAGAAAACGCAAATACAATATGACACTTTACGCCAACGGTCTCTGGGATAGAGGCGCTAGTGACAAAATTGAAGCGTTAGACGATCTTCAAATGAATGGGCTTGAAGATTTAGTTGGCAGAGACCACGCTGCCGGATTAGCGCAACAGATCTATGACGAGATTCACGGTCTTATTCCTCAATATGCCATAGTGCTCGGCTCTAACTTACGGACGCGAAATGTCTCGGTCTATATTCTTACCGGTGATCCTAAATACACACTCAACGATGAACGATTGGCGGAGAGTAGTATAGGGCAGAAGATAAAAGACATACTCGATGCCTCACAACTGTTTAATGATGTCATTGTCATGGGTGGACCCATGGTGCACGATTGGTTCAACATAGAACGCGGATCCACGCCCAGCGTTTTTATGGACTGCGGATACCATGACTTGGTCATGTTTACCTACGTGGTGGGCACTATTAATGTAGCGATACGCACAGGCCATATGGCACCGGTCGGATTTTTACCGCCGCCATTTATTGACTGGGAAGCGCTAAAGAAAGAATCGATTGCCCATGAATCTGGCGCCTGTGGCGTAAAATACGAATGCCCACAGTATCAAACTGTTAACGATATCGCTTTTAAAAATGATTGGATTGATGGTCCCATGGTGGAGACCGAGCTATCGCGTACCTACTTCGAACTCACTGACGAAAGTAGAGCCATCCTGTTGGACCAACAACCCGTACTGGAATACATTTTTTCTCCCAATTTTATCCAACGTGGAGAAAACGGAGCAGCACTACAAGATGGCCAGAACCCGCCACTGCACGCAAAGGAAATTATCGAGGAAGTTAATTACCCACTGCCGGGCATAAAAGCAAACTGGGGCGCAGCCAGCGTAGATTTACCCATTCATAATGGCACTTTGGAACTCATTATCCGTCCCGAAACCGATAGAACTTGGGGCGTTGTTGGCTGGTGGGGAACAACCGCCATAGGTTTCTACGGCAATAGAATCTGCGTCATGCCTACGGTGCACGATAATGTCTACTCAGGATTCTATAAATGCGCGCAGCACAAGCTTGAGGTTGATCGTTGGAACCATGTCGCCGTCACCATCGACGGGACCAAAAAAGCACAGTTATTTACCAATGGGCAGAGAACTGACATCACCCACAACCATATAATCGGCTACCCCAGTCAGGAAAAGACTGGCATTTTCGTCGCCTGTGACCGATGGTGCACGAAGGGTACAATGGCCGCCAAGCTACACAGCCTTACCATCTACACTGAGCCGAAAAATCTCGATGAACTGACAACTGTCGATTTCAATAAACCGTTTTACCAAATTGATTTTGAAAACGGTCTGCCGCAAGGCTACGCCAGCATAGTGGATGACATTAAGGAAAACGATGATGCCAAAGGTAAAAAAGATAAAGAAATTCAGGCAAAAGGCTTTGGTCTGTCAATAGCAACCTATGTTGAAGGCGACCCCAAAATATGGGCAAATAATCATACTGATGCGTTGGGATTTGGACTCCACATAGAAAACAACCAGGGCATCACATCAGCCTCCTTTGGTTTACCGAAAACCAGCATCTCTATATCAATGGATTTGGCATTCTCCGAAAGTTCGAATTCAGGCAACGTTGTCAGCCTCGACGATCGAGCGAACGTGCAATTAACCGACGAGGGTAACCTCTGTGGTGAATGTAGTGACAGCGGCGAGATCTGTGCGGGTAAGGATATCCGAGACGGCCAATTTCATCATGTTTTGCTGGTCTGTGAAATGCCTAATAAAGATAGTTCAGGCAACGCCTTACTTTACCTCGATGGCAAATTGGTTGACCAAGCGCAAACCGGTGGTTGGGACGACGAAGCGCAAGGTAGCTTGTTCCTCGGCAATGTCGGAGATAACACCAGTCATGTGTCGATGGTGGTGGCAGATTTTTCAGTCTATGACTATGCAACGACACCAGAAGAAACAAGACATCACGTGTTAAGCTCACCTCTCATCGCTTTTGACCAACCTGATTTGGCGCCTAAAGCTGAGCATAATAACGGTATATTCGGCGGTAAAAACTGTGGTGGTGTTAAACCACTGCATCAACTGAGCGTCACACCGGCCCTTGCCGCAGATGCAGATTTGATTCGCAGTGCCGATGCCATGATTTACGGTCGCAAGTTAGAGAAGGGTACCGACACGATATTTACAGCGGAGGTAGAACGAGAGGCAACCGCACAATCTACTGTCATCAAAGAAACCATTAACGCATCTGTTATCGATGGCAAGATCTGTTTAACGGTGGCAAATGCTAACGAAGAGACACAGGACTGCGGCGAAGGCTACTTCGCAAATTGGGCACACGGTCGCTGGAAAAACCTTGTACTTTCAATTGCTGAATCCGGCGACATCCAGCTCTATTATAGTGGCAAATTATTGGTAGAAAAGTCTATAGCGCCGTGGCAACAGATCCAATGGTGTTCAGGGGAGGATTGCAGTGATGATATCGGCGCCGTCGGCAGGCTGCGCTACTGGCATCGCGCGCTTAATCCAGATGCCGTAGACGCCATTGCCAGAGCTCAATGCCAAGCCATTGAAGTTCCCCCCATTCCGCCAGTGGGTAGCGGCGCGTCATGGGGCCAAATAAGCGAGGGGATTCCCTATGATGATAAGTGGCCAGACTGGTTACCGCCCATATCGCCCGCACCGGATATCAGCAATGGCGATGTCACTTCGACCTGGTATTTCGATACACTTGGGCAAGAAGAAGTAAATGCGCTGTCTGATCTAGAACAATCCTATCAACTGCCACACGGCTCACCCCAAGGCCTAATTGGTAAGTGGGTATTCCATCCCGATTTCACCAGCGACGATTATGTCGTGCCGTTGGTTGGACAAAGAGCGCGGCTTGCCCATGATGGACTTGAGTATGCCGAGTTGCCCGTTGGCTCCGATATAAAAAAGGTGGCAAAACAATCTGGCCTTTCCGGTGATGAAGCCAAGGCTGGAACCGCTTCTCTCTGGAGTGACTGGTACCACATGGCGAGGAAGAAGGCGTTTAGTATTGAATTAGCACTG
>JANQMK010000410.1 GCA_028280085.1 Pseudomonadales bacterium | reverse complement strand
GGCGTCGTATGCTGCTATAGCTCTTTCAATTTGGCCAGTCTTCTCCAGCGTTATAGCATAATTAATATGGTAGCCAGCGATATCTGAGGCGTGCGCAATTGCACGCTCGTAGGCAGAGAGCGCCTCATCCCATTGCGCCGTCATTTGCATGGCATTACCATAATTACAATGAATATCGGCATCTTCTGGCTTAAGCTCAGCTGCCCGCAGCAGTAACCGAGAGGCACTCTGGTAATTTTGTCGTTGCAGTTCAATGATGCCGAGCAGCCCTAATGCTTCAACATGATCTTTTTCACAAGATATCAATTGTTGTAACAATTGTATGCTGTAATCAAGGTCACCACCCCGGTAAGCCTGATGGGCAAGCGCCATCAGCTTTTCTGTACAGTGACTGTCGTTTAACGAAGACATAGCCCCATCTTTTTAGCGATAGCATCATAGATACATCTTGTTATTCAATATATTGAGCTACTAAACCAGAAGATCTTTTTTGATAAATACCAATTAACGACGTTGTAAGTTATATTTACGCATCTTTTCCACTAAAGTAGTACGGCGTATATGAAGTCGCTCCGCAGCTCTGGCTACAACACCACAGCTATCATCTAACGCTTGCTGAATAAGCCCTTTTTCTAGATTGGTTAAATAGTCCTTTAAATCAATACCATTAACTGGCAATAGTGCAGCACCATTATCTATGTTAACGACTTCAGGCTGGCATTCGTCCAGCAGTTCATCGATTTCTTCTTCATCGTTTTCATCGATATGGCGAAATTTCTTAGGTAGATCTCTTACTCCTACCACACCGTACGGATGCATAATTGCCATCCGCTCTACTAAATTGGCTAGTTCACGAATATTACCAGCCCACTCGTGATTACAGAGCGACATAATTGCGGCCGAATTAAACCGAATGGAACCACGTTTCTCATTTTCTAGGCGAGAAATCAATTCGTTTAATAACATGGGTAAATCTTCTATACGCTCGCGCAGTGCCGGCATTTCTATCGGAAACACGTTGAGACGATAGTACAAGTCTTCCCTAAAGCCACCGTTGGCAATCATCTCTTCCAAATTCTTATGGGTCGCGGCAATGATCCGAACGTCGGCTTCCATAGTTTTATTGCCACCCACACGTTCAAAACTACGTTCTTGTAAGACGCGTAGTATCTTAACTTGCATATGTAGGGGCATATCACCAATTTCGTCTAGAAATAATGTTCCCCCTTGTGCCATTTCGAACCGTCCAGCGCGGGTAGAAACAGCGCCCGTAAATGAGCCTTTTTCATGGCCAAACAGTTCGCTTTCTAACAAATCAGGTGGTATGGCACCACAATTTACTGGCACAAAGGGCATGTCTCTGCGGTTAGAGTTGTAATGCAAGTTCCGCGCAACGACTTCTTTACCAGTGCCGGATTCGCCAGTAATAAGGACCGTCACATCTTTATCGGCCACCTGTGCCATCATTTCACGGACTTTCTTAATCTCGCGACTATTACCCACAAGACTCCGAAATAGCTGAACCTCTCGTTGCCGCATACGCCCGGTACGAATATCATGTTGTTCTTTAAAAACTTGTGCACGATGGAGTGAGTCCAATAATTTATTGTAACTCGGTGGCATTTCCAACTTAGCAATAATACGATAGCGCAGCGCGGATTCCATATTATCATCAATTTCTTCATCAGAAATAAGCACTACCGCGACACTGTTATCCCATTCAACGATCTGACGCATGCGCTGCTCGAGACTATCGCCAGCATCACAGTTACCTAACAATACAGCAACATAATCAGAGGATTGTGCACCCTCGTTGGCCGCTTCATTTTGCCAATTTTTATAAGCCATGGTGACAGAGTCTTCACCGAGGAAATCAAGAATGACCTTAAGGTCATGTCGTCGTTGCTCATTATCGTCAACAACTAGTACTTTTATTTCTCGCCACATCAATCAACTAACCCAAACTAAATACTGAAAGGTGTGAACATACAAATTGTCATCCACGCTGAACTTCATCTTAATCAAGCAGCCACAAAGTTGACTTGATTCATTGTTTAGTTAAGTAGGAAAGCTGGCGTTGGTCAAATTAATGACGCAGGAATTATTTGGCCGGATCAGTTTTTGTAAGTCGCTAAAAAATATGATAAAAGCATGAGCTTAACAAAAAAGAAGCAGTTTTTTATTCAGTTTTATACTTTTCCCGTTATTTTTATCAGCAAGTCTGCTAGGGAACCTCTGAATAATAGCGGGAAGAGCAGTATGGTTAATTAATTGAATGGCCTAGCGCTGATGTTGGATAACGCTATTTTTAAGATATTGGCTCAGCGCTTTTCTCTTTCCCTGCTGGGCAATTAAATCACTTGCGACATCATCTCGTATCTGAGCACACATCGCGGTACGTTCAGCGACGAACTCATAAAGATCAGTGAGGCATTTAACTGCTGCCTCTTCGTCGATATCCTGGCGTGACTTAATGCTAGCAACAAAATTTAATGCCCATTCTTTACAAGCATATTCTGCGTTCGCCACATGTTCATCATTTTCGTCAGCGATCGCCTTGTCAAAACGTTGTTTAAGTTGATTTACTTCATCTAGGTAATCCATAAAGCTAATATACTACGCTCTCAAAAAATTTAACGACTAGCCATTAACAACAATTTTATCGCTGATACCTGCCCATCCTTCGCGAATTTCCCCCAATAGGGATGAAACTTCATCCAAACAAGCCTCGCTATTGCAAGCATTAGCTTCAAATAGCTTACGTGTCATGTATTCATATAAACTATAAAGGTTTTCCGCAATATCGCCACCATCTTCCATGTTAAGGCTGTCTTGTAGCCCTCCAATAATAGCAATAGCCTTATTAACCATCTCGTTTCTAGCTTCAAATTCCTCTCGCTGGACATGACCTTTTGCTGTCGCAATTCGATCAATCGCGCCATCAAACAGCATTTGAATCAATTTATGTGGGTCAGCATCGGCAACAGAAGTCTGAGCGCTCAGTTGGTTGTATTGGTTTAAAGCCTTTTTTCGATCCATTTTTATCTCCCAAACTGTCGATAAATTTACTGAAAATTGATACTCAAGCGGTCTTCCCTTGCACTACTATTAAGAACCGATACTATCCAGTCATATTGTTCGCCCACCACTAATCACAAGCTAGTCGTATTAGATAATAGGGCTACAACCTTAGCTATTGTTCCTAAGTGTTTTATTTATATCACTTTAAACGGCAAAAACCAGAAAACCTTTAATAGTTATTTATTATTAATAGGCAATATTGAGTTAACCTCTGGCTTGATCCCATGTCTATCTGTTTACTTTATTGGCACTAGAAAATACAGCAGCTAGCAAAACTATGAACAGGCAATTAATTAGCGGGAAGTAGTGACGCGGTCTTACGGGATAGGCTTAATCTTTCTTAACCACACCAGGCAGTGATTTTAGTTGTTCGGTGAGAAAATCACTGGTTGCATTGAGGCTGGCGACAATGCTGTCCATCGTGATTAATTTACTCAGTAAATATGCCGACCTCTTGGTCATATCATCATTTAATTCAGCTTGTTTTCCGTCAACCTCGGCGATTTCTTTATTGATACGAGAAACAACCTCGTCAAAAATGCCGTTGGTTTTAGTGTAATCGTCAAGCAAGTTAACCAGCACGTTACCGACGCCATTGGTGCTGGAAAATAGCTTCTCTACATCAGACAAATTGTTGCTGAAGGCACTATTAAGCATGGTAGTGTCTTTCTGCAAAAAACCTTTTTCATCTATTGTTACACCTATTTCAGCCAAGGTGTCAAAAGTGCCGCCAGGGCTAGTGACCGCGCCAATCAGTTTATCCTTTATTTGGCTCATAAATGTGCCCAAGGTGGGATCACCAATTAATGCGCCATTAGTTTCACCATCATTTTCTGCATCGTAAAAGTCTAATTGCTCAGAAAGCGTAAACAATGCATTATATTCTGTTACTAATGTATCAATCTTACCGATCAGCGTAGTGGTATCACTGGAGACAAATGCTGTTGTGGTTTTCGTGTCATCAGCCTTTAACAGGTTAATGGTAACACCAGAAATATTGGTCACACTGTTATTTGAAGAGCTTACCGTCAAACCGTCAATTTCAAGTTTGGCATCTGCTGCCGTCGCCAACACCGAAGTACTACTTGATTGACTGGTCGTACCCGCAGAAAAATCGGCGTCCGTCGGGGCTGTACCGCCCACCGTGATATTACCTGACGACACCAGTGTAACACTGCCCCGCGCTACTTTGTTGGTACTGTCAGCTACGCCCAATGACGTTAGATACGACGCGGAGTTAGTTGTTACAGCCGCCTGAAACTGAATATTTCTGGCGTCACTTGCCGTGAGCGTAACTACTGACGTGGTACCAGAAGCGGTGATACCGGTGACTGACGTTACGGCGTTAATCGCAGTAATAAATGCACTTGCTGTTGCGGCCGCGGTGCCAGAAGCAGCAATATTACCCACATCTACATTGGTGCCATTGATTTTTAATTCTCCCGCTGCTAGATCAACTGCAGAGGATAAACTGCCTGCCACATCAAATATAAACGTTGTTTGACTGGTAGTGGCGCTAACACCGGTAGTGAAAGACTTCGCATTAATCGCGGCAGCGATAGCAATAGCACTACCCGCATTGTCTGTACTCGACAAGGTATCATCCGCCGCTGCCGAGGCACCAACATCAATACCACCTAGTGTCAGTTCGCCTGAAGCCAGCGTACTCAATGAGCCCGAGTTCGCAGCACCTGACTCCGTATTGGTTGAACCAATAGTTGACGCCACAGACGCTTTGCTGGTTTTTAATTGCGAAAGGCCAGCATTGTCAGTATCGTTACCATCACCATCGCTCGTCACATTAACCACAACACCATTGGCTTGACCGGTCTGTTTAGAACTCAATACCAACTTAGTGCCACTGGTATCAGAAATAGTGGTCGCATCAACTAAGGTATTGCCGGTGGCGTTATTAATAGCATCGCGGATACCGGCAACAGTATAATTACTCGATGTAATGGTCACACTAAATGACGATGAACCGACTGTAATGCCCAGTGTGCCGGTATTGATAGTGGACGTTGTGGAACCTAAATCGCCGGTGACAACCTTATGGGCGGTCGCCAAGCTAGATACCTTAATGTTATAACTGGAAGGTGCCGCAGTACTACTCGGAGTGATGGTATATAATGAAGTATCGCCCGACGTCCCCGTCAGTACATCAAAATCAGTGGATTCATTCAGTGCTTTTAACGCTGTTTCAAACTTAACAACTTGAGCATCAAAGGAAGCCCACGCCGTTTTTTCCGCTAATAGCTCAGCTTCTTGCGCATTATACAAATCGTCAAACGGCTTGCGCTCTGCAGACACTAGATCGGTTACCAGTTGATTAATATCAACACCACTTCCAATGCCTGTTACAGATATGCTCGCCATTGAGTGCACCCAATTATGATAGTGATTTGTTTAATTATACACCAACTTAACACTAGGTAGTCCTTGTGGCGGGCTTTCATTCATTAGCCTATCTACCTTATCTGTCCTTAGCGGAAGATATTGGCCACGGATCTACCTGACAGCATACTATACAGCAATTTTTATGCCCGAATTTCTAACATCAAGCTTTGAAATTCTTCTAACTTCTCAGACAACGCCAGCGCCTCTTCGGAGGGTATCTGTCGAATCACTTTGCCACTTTCGCGGTCCGTCACAGTAACTATAGGTCGCCTAGTC
>JANQMK010000382.1 GCA_028280085.1 Pseudomonadales bacterium | reverse complement strand
CTGGTGATGGCATCGGAAAACAGTGTGATCTATACAGCAGGCAATGCGCGCTATGTACCCTACATTGACCCTTTAGATAATACCCAAACCATCCTTTACCCGGATATAGGTACCCTTAACCCCAGTTGGATTTTCGGTTTAGAATTGGCGTTGGGTAATATTTTTTATCCGGAGCAGGGCGGCAATATTGATATAACAGCCGGCGGCAGCATTGTTGGCTCTGATTCCCAACAATTGTTTTCTCAGTGGTTTCATCGTCTGGGCGGCGTTCATTCCGCAGGGGAACCCTCTGGTGAAAGAGGAGATCGTAATATAACAACATGGGGCGTTAGCTTTGACCGTTTCACGCAAGGTATAGGTGCTTTTGGTGGTGGTGATATCAAGATAAACGCAGTGGGTAATATTGAAAACCTATCAGTAGTGGCGCCTACTACGGGTAAGCAGGTGGGCTCCATGCTGGTGGACCCGTTTGCTCCTGATACTAATACTGAGATTAATGTAGTTGAAGTGATTGATAGTGGAGATGTATCGATTTTTGCTGGTGGCGATATTACTTCGCCGCGCTATCTGGCGGGTAACGGCCAGTTTGATGTGATGTCGTTGGGCTCGATCATTGCGACGGATAGTAATAGTAACAATAATAGTGGCGACCCCAATAGTGCCCCCGCTAATGCTATTATTGGCTTGGGCGATGCGCAGGTTTCTTTAGCGGCGTCGCGTGATATTGTTATTGATGGCGTGTTTAACCCTACCGTTATTCTACCCGGGACAGAGCAAGGGGAAGGGCCGTTTGTTCCCAATCCTGGAACTCGCGTAGAAAACTTTTTAAACTACTTTTTTACTTATGGCGCTGCATCTGAACTTGATTTGCTATCGCTAGCGGGCAGCGTCGTGTTTAACAACGATACTGCCGCAGTCGTCAATAATTCATTTTTGCAGGACTCGCAGTTCAGTGAAAAAAATCCAAACACCACAGGGATAAATATTTATCCTGGTAAAGTTAGTGCAACGGCGCTCAGCGACTCTATTGTTTTCAATCGCGCGATGAATATGTATCCGAGCCCCGAAGGCGGACTTAGATTGTTAGCTGAACAGGATATATTATCGGTTAAGGTAAGCGATGCCACTAGCATTGTTATCAATGTATCTGACGCTGATCCCAATTCATTTCCACAGATCAATACGCCGACACCTGAGCCGTTATTTAACGGTTTGTTTCTGACGAGCACATCAAATGTTGATCTCTCTACCTTGCATGCCGAGAATATATTACACAAAAATGATTTAGAGCCGAGTTTGATTATCGCGAAAAGCGGTGATATAGCTGGAGAAATTCCACTAGAGTTTATTACACCAGAAGAAACTATCGCCATTGCAGGCAACAGTATTATTAATACCAGCTTTAAATTTCAAAATACGCGAGCGAATGATATTTCAATTATTGAGGCTGGCAACGATATTATTTATGTTTCTGAGTCCAATGTTAGCACTGGTGGATTAGAGTCAGATAGTAATATAGGTATTGAGATAGCTGGCCCAGGGGCCTTGCATGTGATGGCTGGTCGTGACATTAATATGGGCGGCTCTTTTGGTATCTTGTCGATCGGCAATACCAATAATTTCCGCCTGCCCAATGAAGGCGCCGACTTGACGATTATGGCGGGTTTAAATGGCGGTATTGATTACAATGGATTTATAGATACTTACTTAACTAACCCGTTACCTAGTGAAAATCAGAGCTTGATTGATTTGGTGCGGAATAATTGGTGTGATTGTATTGCCTCTCAGCTGTTTGCGATTGATGGTAAAGAATTCACTGGCGATCTATCTGGGGTTGACTTACTGGCGGTGTTCGATTCTTTGTCTGTGCTGGAACAACAGCAACTGGTTCTCTCTTCTGCGCTTGATATGGATAATCATTTTTATACCCGGCCATTGGTTCAATACATGACCTCGAACCGTTTTGAAGGTGATTTAAC
Organism: Pseudomonadales bacterium; assembly: GCA_028280085.1. Lineage (GTDB taxonomy): Bacteria > Pseudomonadota > Gammaproteobacteria > Pseudomonadales > JANQMK01 > JANQMK01. Next base: position 12,220 of record JANQMK010000382.1, on the reverse strand, counting down.
GGCAGCAGTGAGTCAATCAACAGGAGCAACCTACACGAACCAAGAGGCCGCTTTGCTGGCGTTAGCGCAACTGCCCCTATCTGAACAACATGCGATTAGCTTGTCGGCGCTCAGGTCTGCTGATATTGCTACCCAACGTCAGTTTATTGTAGAAGCCTATACGGAAGAGGTTAGACTTGGCGGTGTAGAAGATTTACAAGGCGAGGATAATAATCCCGACACAGACGGTTTCGCCCGTAGCTTTAATGCGATCGCTACGTTATTCCCAGAGACAGATGAGAATGCTGATGTCTCGGGCAACGTTAATCTCGTTTTTAGTACCGTAAGAACCTTTGATCCCGCCAGTGTTAATTTTGTGGTGCCACGCGGCGGCATTGATGTGGGCACGGTGGCTTCAGTTCAAGGTGGTACTGATGCGAGTGAGACCGGTATCGTATTACAGGCGGCTGGTACCGTTAACGGTGTCGTCAATGACAACATTGACGTTAATATATCGCGTATTTTTTCACTGGGCGGCGGCGATATTATGCTGTGGTCTTCGGCGGGTGATATTGATGCTGGTCGCGGCGCTAAAACCACCCTGAATATTCCTCCACCCCGGCTAGTACGAGGGGATAATGGCCAGTTGACGTTGGAATTTCCGCCGGCAGTGTCTGGTAGTGGTATTCAAGCGGCGGTTAATCCTAATTCGACTATTGAAGTGAATTCCTTCTGCGAAAAAGAGGCGCCCGATGTCTTCCTATTTGCGCCTACGGGAGTGGTTGATGCTGGCGATGCGGGGATTTCTTCCGCGGGCGATATTTTGATTGCGGCGCAAGAGGTATTGGGCGCTGACAATATTAAAGTGGGAGGTATTTCAGTTGGTGTACCTACAGACACAGGCGTAACCGATGGGTTGGGAGCCTTGGGCGGACTTACCGCTGGTGCTACTGGTGCCGCGGAAGAGAGTATTGATGCAACTACAGAAAGTGGCGAAGAGGAAAAACTGGCGGGAATTTTCACAATAGAATTTATTGGCTTTGGCGATGAAGAGGACGAATTTTAGTGCGCTGTTACTGTTAGCAGATCTAGGTTAGCAAAGATCTAGCCGCTTCTGCTAATGAATGGCCAGTAGTACTCTAATTGACTAAACAGAATGGTCAGTTAAACAGAATAGTCAGATAAACAAATAGGTCAGTTAGGCAAACAATGGTGTTTATACCAAAACAATTAAGAAAACGAGTGACGCAACCGATGAAATTAACAAACCTGAATATAACAATGCAATGGGACTGGGCATTTAGGCACCTAATGGATTTGCGCGCGGCCATCTTAGTTGGGGTATTGTTACTACCGAATTTAGCCCAGGCTTGGTGGAACGATGCCTGGCCTTACCGTATGGCAATTAAGATAAATGCGAGTACTAGCGGCGCTAATCTTGCTGAAAATGCAGAAAATGTGCCCGTGCTATTACGCTTTCACGCCGGTAACTTTGAGGATTTCTTTCTCATTAAAGAGGACCTTAGCGATCTGCGTTTTATCGCCGGTGATGATAAAACCCCATTAAAGTTTCAAGTGGATCATTTTGATTTAATTAATCAGATGCTTTTTATTTGGGTCAGTGTGCCGCAAATTTCTGCGGGACTAAATACAGAAAAAGTGTGGATGTACTATGGCAATTCTGAGGCCACAGCTATCACTGACGACGGTGGCGTATACGACGTTAACCAAGCGGCCGTGGTTCATTTTGGTCAAGGGACAGGTGAGCCAGTTGATGCCACGGCCTATAAAAACCAGATATTATTGAGTAACGGCCAAATGAGTGATGCTTCACTGATCGGTCCGGGCGTTAAGTTCGATGGTAGTATGTCGTTGCAGTTTCCCGATACTCCTGGTTTGCAGTTTGGTTCATTAGCAGGGGCGACTTTTTCTGCTTGGTTTAAGCCAGATCCTCAGCAAAAAACAGCGACTTTATTATATCGTAAAGATGGTGCGGGCAATTCTATGCAAATGCGCCTGGAGCAAAACAGCCTATTCGTCGATATCAATCAAGCTGGCAGTCAGACACAGTTGGCAGCGCGCGATGTGGTTGCCGCTGATCGTTGGCAGCATGTAGCGCTAGTGGTTGGCCAAGACCAAGTCAAGCTTTATATTGATGCCCAAGAGGTAGCAGCCACAGCGGTATCGTCAATTAGCATTTCCGGTCCCATTTTTGTTGGCGCAAATCCGTCATCGAGTAACGGTTTTGTCGGCGAAATGGATGAAGTGCGATTTTCTAATATGCCGCGTAGCGCAAATTGGTTAACTATCGCTTATAAAAACCAGGGAATGCAGGACCTATTGCTTATTCTTAGCCAAGCGGAGCAATTAGGCAGTGGTTCCGGTGCAGAGTCTGGTTTTTTTAATGTGATTTTCCGCAGCACGGGACCGACTGGTTGGACCATTATCGGCTTGTTACTTGTCATGTCATTGATTAGTTGGATGGTAATGATTGGCAAAGCCATGTATCTGCGACATGTTCGGCGGGATAATAGAATTTTTCTTAAAGAATATGCCAAGACTCATACGGGTGACCCAGCCATGCTTGATCAGCCTGATGATGAAGAGGATGAAGAACTGGGAGATTCGCCCATCATACAGGCGATGTTTAGCAAACACGATCACTATCAGAGTTCACCGATCTATCATCTTTACCACCGTGGCATCAAAGAAGTACAAGATCGTTTAGGTACCAGTGTGGGCGCGCGCGCAGCGGGCCTTAGTCCACAAGCAGTATCCGTTATTCGGGCGACTCTTGACGCGCAGATGGTAAGAGAAGCGCAGCGACTGAATGGCAAAATGATTCTGCTTACTATCGCTGTTAGTGGCGGACCTTTTCTCGGTCTTTTAGGTACGGTAGTTGGGGTTATGATTACCTTTGCTGCCATCGCTGCCACAGGTGATGTCAACATCGCTGCCATTGCGCCAGGTGTTGCCGCTGCTTTGTTAACGACTGTTGCAGGTTTGTTTGTCGCGATTCCAGCCTTATTTGGGTATAACTATTTAAGTTCCGGTATCAAGGAAGCGATTGCCGACATGAGGGTATTTCTCGATGAATTTGTCACTCAACTGGATGAGTACTACGGCAGAGCATCGTAATCAAGTAGTTTATTAGAAAACAGAAAGAAAGCTTAATCCAGAATCCAACAACTGGTGAGTAACAATTAGAGGAAAATTGGGATGGAAGATCAAGATATCTATGACGAAATTAATGTCACGCCTATGTTGGATTTATCTTACGTGTTATTGATTATTTTTATTATCATGACAACAGCGACAGTGCAGGGCATTACGGTGAATTTGCCGAAGGCGAGCGCTGCACCTAGTTTGGCTGAACCTAAAACCAAAGCGGTAACGATTACTGCAGATGGTACTATTTACCTCGATACCTATCCGGTTAGTTTACAAGAGTTGGAGTCACTATTGACCCAATACAAGGCGGTTGACCCTAACTTGCCCGTCGTCGTAAAAGCTGACGCAACCATACAATACCAACAGGTTGTCGATGTCTTGGACTTGATGGGTAAGCTAGAAATAAGCCAGCTGGGGCTGGTGACAAAAAAACTGGTCAAGTGATTGAAATATTGCTTTGTGCGTGTGCCAAAGATTTTGCGTAATTAACATGGGATTAACGTAACTAACATGGGATTAACTTAATTACGATGGTCAGTAGCGTTCTGATAAAGAGATTTCCAATTATTCTCGCGGCGGTTGCTATTGCGCTAATTGGTTGCTTTGTTTATTACATGGCAGTTCATTTTATGCAGGACGATAAGCCGGCAAAAAAAATGGTGCAACAAGTTACCCTGATCGCACCACCTCCGCCGCCGCCACCACCACCTGAGATGGAGCCGGAAATTGAAGAAGAGCAAATCGAGGAAGAAGTGCCAGAAGAAGTACCTGAAGAAGCTATGCCGGAAGAGATGGGTGAAGTAGCGGGGGATGATCTCGGCATTGATGCAGATGGAACTGCGGGTAGTGATGGTTTTGGCTTAGTTGGCCGTAAAGGTGGTCGTGGCTTATTAGGTGGCGGGAATAGTTATACCCAAGCCCTGCAGGCGATATTTACTGACATTATTAATAATGATGACGAGCTAAGATATGAGGACTATCTTGCTATTGTCAGGATTTGGGTAAATCAAGAAGGGGCGCTTAACCGCTTTGAAGTGGATGAACGATCGGGTAACGAAAAAGCTCAACAGATGCTTGAATTGGCATTGGCTCAGGTGGGGCAGTTGGAACGACCACCGCCGTTGGAAATGCCCCAGCCGATTAAGTTTCGTTTAAGAAACCGTTTGTAATCGAGAACATCTGATTGTTGTGAATATTTTCTCGTTATGGGTATGTAGTTATAAAAGTAGATTATTTGGGTAAGTTGTAGAAGTTGGTGTAGGTTGAAGGTTTACGGAGTAATAAGTGTGGTATCGATATGATTTGTAGGAGCATCAGTAATATAGCGCTGTCGTTGTCGTTAGTAATATGGCCGGCAGCATCGGCGTTAGCGGCTGAACCAACGGGTAACGGGGCGACTACCGCAAAAAATGGTACTGCTAGTGAGGGTAGTGGAGATAGCCGTGCTGAGCTTAAGTTAGATGAGTCAATAACTGCAGCAGAATTGTTGAAGATATTGATTGATGAGAACATTGTTGATGGCAAACGCATTGGAGAGTTGATCCAAAAGGTGCGGCCAAAACAACAGGATGTGTACGGTGCAATGGTCGAAACTGTGTCGGAATCAGAACGGGATAAAAAGCCCCAGTCTGACGGTGTGGTGCGTGTACCTTATATACCTAGCTATGTGAAAGATGAGATTCGCGATAGTGTTCGTATTGGTTTAAAAGAAGATGTCACACGGGATATTATGAGCCAAGCGAGAAAAGAAGCTTGGGGGGTACCCGGTGCTAACCCAACGTGGACGAAAAAAGTCAAATTTAAAGGCGACCTGCGTTTACGCTATCAGGATGATCGCTTTGCTGACGATAATATTCAAGGCCAGGTATTTGATGTCGGTGCGATCAATGACGCTGGGGGTACATTGCGAGCGGGTGAAGATGCCACCATGAATATTACGGAAGATCGTTCACGCGCTCGTTTGCGGTTTCGGTTGGGCATGGATGCAAAAGTCACTAATGGTATTGATGTTAAGGCGCGACTCGTTACTGGTAAAGAAAGCGATCCAGTATCAACTAATCAGACTTTGGGCCAAACCGGGGAAAAATATACCATCAGTTTAGACAGAGCTTATTTACGTTGGCGTTCTTATGAGACTAACTGGCAGTTTTTGGGTGGTAGAATACCTAACCCTTGGTTTAGCACTGATTTAGTCTGGGATAGTGATCTCACTTTTGAGGGTTTGGCGTTAAGTTATTGGTGGTTGCGTGGTGATGATTTAGAGGACGAGTACCAGACCTGGGATCCTTATATTACGCTTGGCGTATTTCCATTACAGGAGGTGGAGCTGAGTTCTGATGATAAATACATGCTAGGTGCGCAAGTTGGTGTTGACTATGAATGGTGGGACCAAAGCACACTGAGAATCGGCTTAGCGTATTATGAGTATCACAATATTCTCGGAGAACGTAACCCTACTCTTGAAAGCATTGTTCAAGATTTTACGGCGCCTGAGTTTGTACAGCGAGGGAATAATGTTTTTAATATCAGAAATTCCGCTGATCCCGATGCTGATATGCTGGCGCTAGCATCAGAATTTGAGCTAGTTAACTTAACGATTAAATATGGTATTGCTAAGTTTGCACCGCACCATGTTTATATCACGGCAGACTATGTTAAGAATATTGGTTACGACGAGGATGATGTCATTGCCAGGGTGCCTGAGTTTGATTTGTCTTTAGATGAAAATGAATCTAGCGAGGGCTATAAATTGAGTGTTGAGTTTGGTTGGCCTAGAATTGCCAAGCGCCATGACTGGCGTATTGGTTTAGCCTATCGCTATGTCGAGAGTGATGCGGTGCTCGATGCCTTTACCGATTCGGACTTTTTACTGGGCGGCACCGATGCTGAAGGCTTTGTTCTTTCAGCGCTATATGGCTTAAGTGATCACACTTGGGTGCAGCTTCGAATCCTTAGTGGCGACTCCATTAACAAAGAAGTTGTGTTAGATACGACGCCGGGTTCGCCAACAAATGGAACATTTATAGAAGGGGATGACCCAGCTTTCGGTGTTGATGTATTACAGCTCGATCTGAATACAAGATTTTAGCCACTTTTCAAGTTAATTTGAATGTGATGGGAGTGTAATAATGAATAATCTTAATTCAAGGCTTGGCCGAACCGCTTACACATTAATAGCTATTGGTTTATTGGCTCTCCCGGCTGCTGTGCAGGCAGATGAAGTTGCTGCAAAACGTGCGCTCGCGAAGGCGCAATATATGTTGCGCACTGTGTCGGCAGAAAAAGCTACGCTGGAAAAGGACAAAGCTGCGTTAGAGGACGACCTTAAAAAACTTAAAGCGGAAATTGATAAATTAAAAGCCCAGCACGAAAAAAAGCAAACACATGCAAAACAACGTTTTGCGAAATTGAAGGGTATGTATGAAGAGTTAAGAGATAAATTCATCGCCCGCAATAAAGAGTTTCGCGTTACCTCGAATACCCTGGCTGATACTGAACAGAAGTTGGCTGTACAAACTGACAACTTTGAAACTTGTTACAACAACAATAAAGCGTTGTTTGACATTAATCAGGAGATTTTGGGTAAATACGAAGGTAAGGGTTTTTGGCAAGTGCTGAGTCAAAAGGACCCGCTGATCGGACTGACTCAGGTCAAGGTGGAGAATCTGGTGCAGGACTATCAGTACAAAATTGATGATTTAGAATTGACACTGGCGCCAGAAAATAGTGAAGAGTAGTTTAAAACTTGTTAAACGATGTTTTTTAAACACTATTTTTTGTAAATAGTTTGGTAGACATGATAGTTAAGCTGAGCACGTGAATGTTGTCATTGATTAGTAATCAAAGCTTCATTTTTACTACTTAGACTTGTGCCAAATTCGCTACTTATAAATGGATGTCAAATTAATTACGATGGTTAGACATGGCATAGGTTGTTTGTAAGACAGTTTTATATTCCCACTGATTATTTTAGGTGATTTCAATCATGAAAAGATTTTTATCCGTTTTTACGACCTTATGCTTCTTGGTTGTCTTAGCTGGCTGTGGTAGTAGTGGTAGCAGCAGTGATGATAATTCCGATGAAAATGTGACGCCGACTGGCGATGGCGGCGACAACGGCAATGGAAGTGGTAGTGATGGCGATACTATCAAGTTTACGCTCGGCGGTACTATTGAAGGCTTAATAGCGGATAGCTCTATACGAATTTCTAATGGGCTTGGAACGGACAATGGTGGTGAAACACGTCTTATCGGTGTAAACGGTGATTTTACTTTTTTGAATGCACTAGAGCAGGGTACTGTTTATAGCGTTACGATAGAAGAAATGCCGGCGGGTCAGATTTGTGTTATTGAGGGTGGTAGCAATGCATTAACGCGCGATCGTGACGATGTGCTCATCAGTTGTGCCACATTATCAGAAGTGACGGTAGATTTTGTTAAACCCGCCAAGCTTGAATTTGATGAGCTGCGGTTATTAAGCAACTATGCTGGTAAAGGTGGCTTGGGTGAACCGCCCATTGAGTCCTCATCTGTGTCAATTACAGCCTTCAACAACAGCTATATTTCGTTGCGTGATCTCAATGGCGATTTGATCTATCTGGCTTATGTCGATAATGTTGTCAAAGGTAGTTTTGTGTTAAACGCTGATACCACAGCGGCGGCGCTTATCGTACTCGAACCTTCAATTGCACTGGGCTTGGTGGAACATGATAAGCAACCGTTGGAATTAATTAAGCATATGGAAAATGAGCAAGCTGAGAAGTTCAATGCTCTGAGTGCTGAAATTGAAAAGCGGGTAAATCGTGGCGATGAAGTGTTGATAGAGTCAGACGATGATCTCTATGCTTCCTACCAGTTGGCATTGTTAGCCGCGGCGGAATACCTTAATGTGCCGTTTGTTGATGACAATGGAGGGGAAACTGATGGACCCCAGGTGCCCGAAGGAAAAATTGCGCTGCAGCGAACTGACATTGATGTATTAGATGACAATAGTGAAGATAATACTAACCAGGATAATAATGAAGATAGTAATACTGAAAACAATACGACTGACGAAGAAATAGAAGAAAATGTCAACACCGTGCTGGCGTATGCGGAGCTATTGGGCGAGCCTCAATCGGGTGTTAAAGTAGTGGTAGAAAACCTGGCTAATCGAGCCATTGCCATTCGCCAAGAGATTATTAATGGCAATACTACCTTTGCCGATGATGTGATTGGCAGCGATATTAAGGTCCGTTCACCGAATGAGCCTGCCACAATCCTTTTCACGCAAGCATTACAAGATGATTTTAAGTTGACGCTTGATATCTTTGGTCCTGGCGAGTTCGGTGAATTTGAACAGACTAATGATAAGGCTTTTTTATCTGCCGTGACTCGTAGCGTATTAGTTCAGTATGTGTTGCCTTCGTTGAAAACAACCCTCGGTCTAGCAGATGTTAAGAACTTTGACATTGAAGCCTGTTACACGGGGGACACGCTGGATGCCGTGACTGATACGATTGTTACTGAATTACAAAGTAGTGCTAATACCGTGTTGAGAAATTCGCTAAGGGATAAAGAATATTATTTTGCTTACACCAGTATCAGTAAGATTGCCCGCAATCAATTAAAAGCGACCTTGACGGGAGGCTTGCGCCCACTAGAGGAGCTATTGCGTTGTTCCGAATTTGAGACCGGCTCGTTTATTGATAATGATCGGCGCTTTGCTTTCGAAAATACTGTTTCTCTGTGGGATGCGGTAAACCGACTGATCGATACGGAAGACGGTGAGGAGTCATTTGTTAAAACGGTAGACTTATTTGCTCAGCGTAACTTAACACGCATGATTAGAGATCTTAAATTGACTCGCGTTAAGCAAACTTGGGAGTTAACTAATAGCTTAGATGTGACTATTGATGTTGCTAACACAACGGTGACAGCGGGCGATACGGTTGAGTTTGAAGCTAGCTGTGCAGAAACCATTACTAAAAACCCGGTTGACTGTGAGATTGAATGGGATTTTGGCGACGGCAGTAGCGCGGTGGGCGATAGTGTTATTCATAGTTTTGTCAATGCCGATGAATTCACTGTAACAGCGAAGGGTGAAATGGCGAGTCAAATGGGTGAGAGCCAGATCATCATAACGGTCGAAGCGAACCCTACGCCTGACGTTAATGTACAGTTTGAAAAATCGGATGGTCAGGCTGAAACAATTACTATTGGCAGACAAACGAGTAATCAGGTTACTAATACTAACCGTGAGTTTCGTTTATTTGTTAGTCCTTTTGTTGGAGAGGATTTTCCGGCGTTTTCGATTGAATTGGCGGATTATAATGGTGATGGCATCTATCCGCTGACGGACGAGTGCGCTGGTCAAGCGTCGTTTAGTGTGCTTGAACAGTTTTGTACTAAATCAACCGGTGGCTTTAGTAGTGAACCGTTTACCGGCGAAGCAATAGTATCTACTGTCGAAGGCAACATTAAGAAGGTGCAGTATAGCTTTGAAGGGGTTGAGGCAAGTTGTATTGACCCTAGCGCTACATGCGAAACCATAACAGTTGCCGGTGAGTTTACTTTTGTTGATGAGTAAGCATCGTTGATGTTGCTGAAGAATAGACGCAGACAACAATAAGCTTCTAAGAAAAACTAGCCTACAGAAAACGCCTGATAGTATTGCATCAGGCGTTTTTATTTATCTGTTCATATTTCAATTCGTATTTCTATCTTTTCATTTTTAGTCTTCTTGTTTACAACAATGGCGGTTTTGGTCTCGTTGACAGAGTTGCCAGCAGTATAGTCCGGTCCGTGTAGCCCAGTGCTCTGCCTGATAGATAGACTTTATACTACTTGTAGTGTATTTGTACCAATATCTGTCTAGTAAACAGCTGTCTTCTACTACATTTCTACATTGCGCAATATCTGTAAGACAAACTCGCGTCTATTAGCTCATCTTTTGTCATCATTTGCATCACCATTTTATGGCTTTTTTTACTGCTATCAGACTGCTTGATGCTAAAACAACTGTTGAAATTTGTCCTATTAATCACCTTAAACTGACATGAAAACTTATTGATAATGTAACAAAAAATTGACGTAATTCATGTTATATTTTTCATACTATAAAGGGGTGAAACGACTAGCACATCATAGCCAAACTAGGAGGCATTTGTGGAGCAAAGCAAGAAGAATATTTCGGTTAGATTGACTGCATCTGACATAAAAAAAATAAAAGAAATCGCCGAACGGATTGGTGTGAAGTATTCAGATTTATTCCGATTTTCGGTGAAGTCGATGCTCACGCGATTGATGCCATTGCATGACAAAGAGTTGCGGGGCGCTGATCTTATTCCCACGCTGTTGGAGTGCGGTGAAGAGCTAATGGATTACTTCGATATCGATTCCGAACAGTTAGACCGTATTGTTAACGAAGGGGTAGTTGATCGTTCCAAGCGAGTGGATACGGAAGATCTAGACCTGATGGTGCTGTCTTATCTCAACCAAAACTATGGCGTGAAGAAACTCTCAGAAGTTAGTAATGCCAATATTGAAGCTGCAGATGTGAATGAGGTATTGAAACACTATCTTTATGAAAAGTACGTTATCGATCGCAGTGGGCGAGCTCAAGGACAACGGCCGGAGGCCGAGCAAGAATTTTCTAAGTTAGAGCCATTAGCTCTTGGGGCAACTTTATAAAATAGGCAAGGAATTTAGCTACTCTGAAGAATCAGTAAGGAGATATCATCAATGAAAAGCAAGCATTTTGTGCGAGCCCACAGTTACTGGCTAATAACGTTGTTTATGACGCTACTGGTATCGACGGCGCAGGCAGGCACGGTTACTTTCGGTTCTACGGGTGAAATCGGTAGCTCATCAAGCGAGGTGAACGGCGTATGGGCGTTTAACGAATCAGTGACGTTTAGCGACAGCGGCCGTTACAACATGACATTGGCAGATGTTGGGCCGTCGGTATTTACCGTGTTTCGCGCGACTCTCTATGAAGGTAGTAATAAGTTTATTGAATTGTTATTAAGTGAAGATACCCCTCTTAGTACCGACGGGTTCTTTGATATCGATGGTGGTGATTACTACCTTTATCTGTTTGCCATTACTGACGGCGCCACCAACTTTGGGGCTTTCGAGGTAACTTTTGACTTGCTGGGTGGTTCATCCGCTGTGCCCATTCCTGCTTCAGTAGTATTGTTGATATCGGCCCTAGCTGCTTTGGGTGCCTTTGTGAGAAGAAAAACCATTAACAGCAAAATAGGTTAAGTAAAAACAGGTTTCAGAGCTGGCATATTGTTAATTTCAAGCTTGCCGAGCAAAGTTGGTTAGCACAAGTCTAATGCAGGATTAGGCTTGCGCTTTTTTTGTTCGATTTATTGGTCTGATGTGGTTAATATATATCCGTCATCTGATAGAAAGTCTTGCGGTGTAATGATTCGGTCATATTGGTTTTGTATGTTTGTATTCCCAACGTAATTCAAAGTGATAACGTAATGAAACTAAAAGTGCCTGTGGTATTTATTACTGCTTTATTGTTGCTGCTAAGCAACGCCGTATTTGCCGATGATGATAAGGTGGAACAGACAACTTTAGACGACTGTAATAGCGCGACCATTATGCCAGGTGAGTACCGACTTAATGCGGGTGACTTGGTTGTTATTGACGTATGGCGTGAGCAGGATTTGAAAAAAGAAGCACTAATTCGGCCTGATGGCGGGGTGTCTTTACCGCTGATTGGCGATGTGCAGTTAGCTAGCCTGACTTTAGCTGAAGCACAATCACGTATCGAGAGTAAGTTGAAAAAGTATATACCCGAGGCCGTGGCAACGGTGTCGTTGTTACGTAGCCAGGGTAGCCAAGTGTACGTGATTGGGAAAGTTAACAAGCCTGGCGATATTGCCTTGTTTAAACAGTTAACTTTGTTGCAAGCGCTAAGTATTGCCGGTGGCACCACTGTTTTTGCGGACCTAACAGACATCAAATTAATTCGTACTTGTGAAGGTCGACAAGTTGCCATTTCATTTGACTATACCAAGATTGCAAGCGGCAAAGATCTAGAACAAAACGTGGTCTTGCAAAGTGGTGATGT